>CAZGYK010000140.1:2321-4259 GCA_964530485.1 uncultured Oscillospiraceae bacterium | reverse complement strand
CATCTTAAAATGACGATCGAATTTAGACATAATCCCTTCTCCTTTTATTTATAGGTGCAAGGTAGTAAACAAGTCCTCTTTTTCACTATAGTAAGCGGAAACTGACGCAATTGCAAGCGCTGCTCTATTTACCAAATGAACCGAATAATAATGTACCGGTATCATTCAAACCGTTCTTCAAAACGCCGATAAAATTCGAACCAACAGCGTTCAGAGCACACTCGGCTTTCCTTGCTAGAGGCCTAGAGCGTAGGAAAAGAACGCCGACAACCCAAGGAAGAATTGTCCTAAAACGTTTTCTTTCTTTACTTATCATCTCTGTTTCTGCTACTTTGAAATTATTGAGGCTAAGAACCTGAAACAACAATCCTTACTCATTACACACAGAATTCAACACGAATAAAATACATTGATATTAGCCATATTGAGCCTTTGTATGTTTTGATGGCTTTTTGATGTTGCATCGAAAAAGGCTTTCTGAATATATCAGAAAGCCTTAACTCATATAGAAATTAACAGGATACCAGCTGAAATCTCTTGCTTCGAGACAGCTTATACCAATCCATATCCCATTCAGTGTCCGAAATGATATAGTCGACATCCCCGACGTCGAAAGATGAGATATATGCGGATCCGCCAATTTTCGTGTGGTCTACCAAAAGGAATGACTTTTCAGAATATTTGATGATGTTTCTCCGAATTTCAGAAACATGTTCATCAATGTCGCTCGCTCCGCGCTCAATACTGAGCATTTTACAGGATAAAAACGATTTATCCACATAATGGTTTTTTAGATAATTGATCGTTTCCAGTCCGGTAAACGCCTGTTCCTGACGATCGAGTACGCCGCCGGTACAAACAAGTTTGATGTTTTCCCTCGGAGAAAGCATCTCGATAACCTGAAGAGAGTTCGTTACGACAACCAAAGGCATTCGTTCTATCTCATTACACAACGAAAGAACGGTTGTTGACTGATCGAGAAAAATACAATCATTCGGATTGATAAACTCCGCGGCTTTCTTCGCAATTTTACGCTTCTCTTCTACAAAGATCTCCTTTCGAAGCTGCTGTGAAGAGTTACCCATCACCCGATTGCTCAATGTTGCCCCGCCATACGATTTAATCAAAAAACCTTCCTGGCTCAATGAATCTAAATCCCTGCGAATTGTTTCCGAGCTTACGTTAAAGAGTTTTGCCATATCCGTGACTAGTACGCTTTTCTTTTCGTAAATGATATTCTTGATTTCTTCTCTCCGCTGCACGGAAAGCATTTTTCCGCTATCGCCCGTTTCTGTCATATGAATTTTCTCTCATTCAGAAAATCGAAATATTTCGCAATGGCGACATTCCAAAAATCCCAGTTGTGTTCGCCCTTCCATTCCTCGTATTCGAGGTCAGCACCAATTTTCTTTGCGTAATCCCGGAATTCGATGTTCTGCTGATACAAAAAATCCTCTGTTCCGCAGCATTGGTAGACCGAAATTTTCTCATTATGATCTACTGCTTGTTTTAAGAGATACTCTAGGTCATATTCAGTATTTTTAAGGTCTTTTGGATCTACATCGCCAATCACTGAATGGAATATCTTTTTCTTTAGCTTGTTGTCATAAATCACTTTTTCAGGATCAAGACCCGCCCTAACAATCTCATCTCTCTCTCCATCCGAAAATTCAACGGGATTGTTGAGCCCCGACTCAAACGTGTCGATGACCTCAACTGCTCCTGAGAAAGTACCAATTGCGGAGAACCTATCCGTATTGAGCAGCCCAAGCCGCATTGCACCATAACCGCCCATGGAAAGACCGGCAATAAAATTATCCTCCTTCTTTTGGGAAAGAGGGAATACCTCCCAAAGGATGTCGGTCAGCTCTTTCATCAAAAATGTGTAGAAATCCGGGCCCTCCGCCATATCACAATAAAAGCTATTTACAGCATCGG
>CAZGYK010000140.1:0-2311 GCA_964530485.1 uncultured Oscillospiraceae bacterium | reverse complement strand
CGCAATATGTTCAACAATTGAACTGCGTGACCATGCCTCATGGTTCTCGTTCATACCATGCAAAAGCCATAAGGTCTTGTAGGGGCCTTTTTTTACCTCGAGGTTCTGCGTTGCACTGCCATAAGGCAGGAAAAGATTGAACGTTGTCCTTCTCCCAAGGCACTGGGATTGATAGCTCATCTGGATCCACGACAGCTTTGGATTTTTCATCCTTCCACCTCTCTACATCACATAATTCCACACAATACCAATAACATCCTGATTATATCATGGCAAGAAAGAAAGGTAAAGGAATAAAGAACAAAAAACAGGGCATCAAATGCCCTGTTTTTTCCAATTATTTGATTAGACCAATTCGATGATCGCCATTTCTGCAGCATCTCCACGACGCGGACCAGTCTTGACCAATCTTGTATATCCGCCGGAACGATCTATATAGCCCGGCGCAATCTCATCAATCAGTTTTTTCGCAACCGCTTCTTTCGTAATAAACGAATAAATCTGACGCTTATTATGCAGTGAATTGGATTTTCCAATCGTAATCATTTTTTCGGCCATCGAACGAACTTCCTTCGCCCTGGTTACGGTTGTTTCGATCTTTCCGTTTTCCAGAAGATAGGTTACCATCGCGCGAAGCATCGCTTTGCGGTGATCGGTCGCCCTGCCGAGTTTTCTTGTACCTGGCATTGGTATTCAACACTCCTTCGTAAAAATTGGGCACATCTTTACCCGTTAATAGATTTAGTCTTCGTTGGAGCTGAGTGAAAATCCCAGCGAATTAAGTTTGTTGATGACTTCCTCCAGCGACTTGATTCCAAGATTTCTGACTTTCATCATCTCGTCTTCGGTCTTGCTGGTAAGATCTCCAACCGTATTGATTCCGGCTCTCTTGAGGCAGTTAAAGCTTCTGACAGAAAGATCTAGTTCCTCTATCGTCATTTCAAGAAGCTTTTCTTTGCTTCGTTCATCCTTTTCAACCATGATTTCTGTTTCAAGGATATCTTCCGAAAGATTCTTGAATAAATTCAAGTGCTCGGTCAAAACTTTTGCGCCTAACGATACCGCTTCTTTCGCCGTAATCGTCTTATCTGTCTTCACTTCGAGAGTAAGCTTATCATAGTCTGTGATCTGCCCTACGCGGGTATCTTCGACTGAGTAGTTCACTTTCAAAACCGGTGTATAAATACTGTCTACCGGGATAACGCCAATCACGTTGCTTGCCGCGGCGCCAGTTTTGTTTCGCTCGGAGGAGACATAGCCCCTTCCGCGATCAAAAGTCAGCTCCATCGTAAGTCTTCCACCCTTTTCAATGGTGGCAATATGCCAATCCGGGTTTAGAACTTCAAACTCCGCGTCCGGCTTGATGCTTGCGGCCGTAACCACGCCTTCCCCTTCGACGTCTATATATACCGTTTTCGGTCCGTCGCAATGGAGTTTGGCTGTGATTCCTTTCACGTTCAGAACAATTTCTGTTACATCTTCTTTTACGCCTTCAATTGTCGAAAACTCGTGCAGAACACCATCAATCTTAATGGATACAGCAGCTACACCAGGGAGTGAAGAGAGTAGTACGCGCCTGAGGCCGTTCCCGAGAGTCGTTCCAAATCCGCGTTCCAGCGGCTCTAGAATGAAAACGCCGTAGGAGCCGTCTTCCGTCATCTCTACTGTTTCGATCTTCGGCTTTTCAATCTCAATAATCATATAACCCTCCTGTGAGCGGGTAAACCCGCCATGTTACGCATACCTATAACTATTTTGCAGAGAGTTGTTATCTCGAATAGTACTCAACAATAAACTGCTCTTCAACGTTGAAGTCAATTTCACTGCGGTCGGGTAAGCGAGTTATAGTTGCGGCGTTTTCTGCAACACTCATCCATGCCGGCTTCGGTCTCGCGCCATTCGCTTCAATCGCACCTTTGATTTTTTCGCTGTCGGTGGATTTTACGGCAAGCACGTCGCCGTCCTTCATCAGATAAGAAGGGATATTAATGGTTTTTCCATTGACCGTGAAATGTCTATGCAACACAAGCTGTCTTGCTTCCTTGCGGGAATTCGCAAAACCTGCGCGATAAACAATATTGTCCATCCTGCTTTCAAGGATCCGAAGCAGGTTCTCGCCGGTGATTCCAGCCTGACGGACAGCCATGTCAAAATACTTCGCGAACTGGCTCTCCTGTACGCCGTAATATCTCCTGGCTTTTTGCTTCATACGAAGCTGGCTACCGTATTCGCTCGCTTTCTTCCTGCCCTGTCCATGCTGGCCGGGGGCATAGCTTCTGCGCTGAAATGCGCATTTTTCCGAATAGCAACG
>CAZGYK010000139.1:2719-4277 GCA_964530485.1 uncultured Oscillospiraceae bacterium | reverse complement strand
CGTGTTGTGGCGGTTGGAGGAGAGAAGGTATTAAGACGAAGGCTTCTTGATATGGGGATTACGCCAAAAACGGTTGTTACAGTCCGAAAGGTCGCTCCGCTGGGCGATCCAATAGAGTTGCTGCTGCGCGGATATGTGCTTACGATACGCTTGGATGACGCAAAGAATATCACCGTTGAGGAGGTGTCGGAATGATTTTTTCTCTTGTCGGAAATCAGAATTCAGGAAAGACGACACTCTTTAATCAATTGACCGGCTCGAACCAACATGTCGGAAACTTTCCCGGAGTAACGGTTGAACAAAAAAGCGGAACGGTGATCGGGAAAAAAGAACTCAAAGTGGTTGATTTGCCGGGAATCTATTCTCTTTCGCCCTATAGCAATGAGGAGATCGTTACCCGGGATTTTCTCTTAAAGGAAAAACCAGACGGGATCATCAATATCGTTGATGCAACAAATATTGAGAGAAACCTTTATTTGACGCTTCAGTTGATTGAGTTAAAAATTCCAACAGTTCTTGCTCTCAATATGATGGATGAGATTCAAAAGAGCAATGGGAGCATTGATATTCAGCGTTTGGAGGAAGATCTCGGGATTCCTGTTGTCCCAATTTCCGCGATCAAAAAGGAAGGGATTTCCGAACTGATCGACCGCGCTGAAGAAGTTGCAGAAGAACATGTTTTGCCGGAAAAGATCGATTTTTGTTCAGGACCGGTTCACAGGACAATCCACGCTGTTGCTCATATTATCGAAGATCATGCAAGCCGGATTGGCGTTCCGATGCGGTTCGCTTCAACGAAATTGGTTGAAGGTGATGAGCCGATGCTTGAGAGCCTGAAACTGACCGAAAATGAAGTTGAAATGATCGAACATGCGGTGACCGAGATGGAGACCGAACTCGATACCGACAGGGAAGCGGCGCTCGCCGATATGCGGTATTGTTTTATCGAAGATGTTTGTAAGGAATGCGTCACCAAAAGGGGGGAGAGCAAGTCCTACCTGAGGAGCGAGAAAATCGACAAGTTTTTGACCCACCGGCATCTCGCTATCCCAGCATTCCTCGCGATTTTGTTTTTGATTTTTTGGCTGACCTTTGATGTGATTGGACAAAGGCTGAGCGACTTGCTGGTTCTTGGACTTGATTCGTTGGCGGGATTGGTAGATCGTGCGCTTACTTCGTTTGGAATCAATCCTGTGATCCATTCATTGATCATCGACGGTATCTTTGCCGGGGTCGGCGCGGTTTTAAGCTTTCTCCCGATCATTGTGACGCTTTTCTTTTTCCTCTCGATTCTCGAAGATACCGGATACATGGCACGAATTGCCTACGTAATGGACAAACCGCTTCGTAAAATCGGCCTTTCGGGAAAAAGCTTTGTCCCCCTCCTGATGGGATTTGGATGTACAGTTCCCGCGGTCATGGCGACGCGAACGCTTTCAAGCGAGCGGGATCGGAAGATGACAATCCTGTTGACTCCGTTCATGAGTTGCAGCGCCAAAGTTCCAATCTATGCACTCTTTACGGCGGCGTTTTTTGAAAAGTACCAAGCGTTGGTAAT
>CAZGYK010000139.1:0-2695 GCA_964530485.1 uncultured Oscillospiraceae bacterium | reverse complement strand
CTATCGGCGCTGGTGATGAAAAAGTCAGTATTCAAGGGCGCTCCAGTTCCGTTTGTTATGGAACTTCCAAATTACCGGTTCCCGTCAGTGAAATCTGTATTACTGTTGCTGTGGGACAAAGCGAAGGATTTTTTACAGCGTGCATTTACCATCATTTTTGTCGCGACAGTTATCATCTGGTTTTTCCAGTCATTCGATCTTCGAATCAACCCTGTTACCGACAGTGCCGACAGTATGCTGGCGGCGATCGGGCAATGGATCAGCCCGATCTTTAAGCCTCTTGGCTTTTCGGACTGGCGAATTACAACAGCCCTCATTACCGGGTTCTCAGCGAAAGAAGCCGTTATCAGTACGCTTGCGGTTCTGACAAAATCGAGCATCACGGATCTTGGCGGAACGCTTCACAATCTCTTTACGCCGTTGAGTGCGTTTAGCTTTTTGGTCTTTACGTTGCTCTATACGCCCTGCGTTGCAGCGGTTGCAACTGTTAAGAAGGAATATGGGAGCGTTTGGGGTACGGTACTTGTGGTACTGTATCAAACAGGGATTGCTTGGCTGGCCGGTTTTCTGGTGTTTCGTATTGGACAGCTGTTTTAGGAGATCATCATGCAGATAAATGATTACGTATTGATCGGAGTGCTGTTTCTGCTGATCGTTTTGGCGGTCGTTTCCTTAGTAAAAAGAAAAAGAGCCGGAAAATCCGGCTGTGGGAACTGTCCAAACGTCGGGAACTGCAAAAATAGCGCGTCCAGTTGTTCGAATCGATTCAATCACTGAAATGTATTTGTAGATCAGAAGCCGCGCCGAAAGTCATTCGGTGCGGTTTTTTGATTTTAGATATGCTTTACTTTGGTTTTGAGAAGTCGTGGAAGTAGCGCAACCAAGATATGTGCCAGCGTAATTGCGACAAGGATCCAGCTCTGATCGTCAAAAATTGTCAGGATACCAAGAGTGTTCTGCGTTAAAAAGAAGATTAATATGGCGGCAAATGCCAGAGAAGAACGGGAAACAATTTGAATGATTGCGTTTGGGTCCTGATGTCCGTATCTCTTTTTCTGGATATAGACGCAGAGTGTACATACGGAAAACATTGCAGTATTCACGATCAAAAGAATCAGGTTAAGAGGGCTCCAACTGTCGGACCAGCCGTAGAGTGGTATTTTTTCTGTCGATAAAATCTGGTTGATCAGCGTTCCTTCAATAACATCACTTGAAACAGTTTCAGAAGTGTCATTGTCGTTAGCATTGTCTAGAGCCTCTTTCACATTATCGAGAATAGAGCTGTCTTGGAACGAGTCTATATGATTCTCTACTCTTTCCTCGATAGGGATAACAGACGGGTTTTCCTCGAGCGCAAAGACGGAAAAACTTCCGGAAGTAGCAAGCATTGATATAGCGGTGATAAGCAGCGCAGCCAGCCGCAAAACCCTTTTCATCTCTCTCTTTTTCATTACTGGACCCCTTCGGTTTTGAATCGGTAACGGTCAAAATACCATAATAATGTGTACTTATTTAGTAGACGTTACTATCCTATTTTTACCAAAAAGTATTGATTGGATTTCACCTCCCTATGAAAATTTTGTAAACATACCGGGTTCAAAAGCATTCAGCAAGCCACATAATCACGAAAAACAGAGGCGCCATTTCTTCAACGACTCGGACAAGAGAGTTCTCGAAACGCAGAAATTAAGAAGATTTCTTGACAGAGAAAAGGCCTAACGTTTATGATTTACCTAAAGAAACTTTGGGAGAATTACTTCGGAATGTCTCAATGAAAGAAACGGATTATAATCAAAAAGCTGAACAACGCATTTCTCCGAAAAAAAGAGTAGCGAGTTTCTGAGAGATTTGAGGGGTTGGCAAAGCGGTTACTTTGCGAAAGGAACAAAAGATGCGAATGAGAAAATGGCTGGTTGTTTTAATGGTGATCGTCTGCGTGCTTAGTATCTCTTCCTGTAAACCGGTCGGGGAGGAGAACGACACGATTCCTCCTGTGTCCGAAAACACGCCGGCTGAAGAAGACTTAAGCGAAGGTCCTTTGAATGACAGCGGGACGACGCTGTTTATGATGCGCGGACCCGACGGAGGTTGGGTTTCTTACCAAAGTCTTATCGGATCGGATACGCTTAGTTACTATAGTGATGCCGCGTTCTCTGAGATTGTGAAAGACTTGGAAGACGAATACAAAATTAGCTCCATAGAGGCGCATCAAATGCTATCGGATTCCGCGACAGTTTATCTTCGGATAGACGAAAAGTCGCAAAAGAAGCTCGAAAAACTGGCGCTGGACGAAACAAAATGGCCCGATGAAACAGCCGGCCCTGAAAGCATGAAAAGACAAGCGGCGGTTATCGAAATAGGGTTTGATGGGACGGTTAAGGGGATTGTCGGAGGCATTGGGAAAAAGGAACAAAGCCTAACAATGAACAGGGCGACAGAGATGGCACGCTCCCCGGGATACTTGATAAGCGCGCTCGCCGTTTTTGCTCCTGCAATTGATGCGGGAATCGTTAGCGAAGACACCCAACTTCCCAACGAGCCTATGGTGATGGAAAACGGAACGATGTGGCCGCGCAATTCGGACAATCGTTACGGAGACGGCGAGATGGTCACGGTTAAAGATGCTTTTAAGCAATCGCTTAACACAGTTGCGGTTTCAGTTATGGAACAGCTGACGCCCGAAAAGTCTATTCAA
>CAZGYK010000138.1:3240-4450 GCA_964530485.1 uncultured Oscillospiraceae bacterium | reverse complement strand
TTTTATGGGAGTCGGGATGGTGGCGGGGATGGCAATTGAAAACTACTTTGAAACCAAGAGCCTCTTGCTGATCTACGGTGTCTTCCTAATCTTGATTTCACTCTATCGTTTTTTGCGTCCGAACAACCAAGCAACAATATCGAAAGCATTTGGAATCGTGCTGCTCCTAATTGCGGGAATTATCCACGCTCTTTTTATTTCAGGGGGTTCGCTGCTTGTTATTTACGCTTCATTTATGTTCCCGGAGAAAAAGGAGTTTCGTGCAACGCTGTCAGCGGTCTGGATTGTCTTAAATGGGGCTATGATCGTCCGACACATCATTTTGGGATATTTTTCAGGGGAAACAATTGGGTTAACCGCGATGGCCCTCATTCCGATGGCGGTTGGAATCGCTCTCGGAACAGTTCTTCACAACAAAATGAAGCAGCAGACATTTGTTGTTATTACGAATGTCCTCCTTTTGATCAACGGACTTTTGATTCTTCTAAATCGCTAATCTGTTTCAAGATGGAACATTATCCAATATTGAAGTTTTTTGCCATAAAATTCTAGAAACTCTTAACAAATCAATCTCGATGTAGTATGATAAAAATATTATTTGCACGAAGGGAGAAAGGTTATGAATTCGCGTGAACGAGTGATTGCTGCAATCAATCATAGACAACCTGATAAGGTTCCTGTAGACCTTGATGCAACTGCTCTGACAGGCATGAATGCCAGCACGTTGTATAAACTTCGCGCATATCTTGGACTTCCGGAGCATCCAATTGTGATTCGGGATTTATTCCAGATGCTCGGCGTAGTCGAAGACGACGTTCGAAACATTATCCGGCCGGACGTTGTAGGCCTTTTTGGACCTCGCAACTTTATCGGCGTAAAGGATACCGGCGAATATCAGGATTTTGCAATGATAGACGGAACTCCGACGCTTCAATATAAAGACAATGTGTTCAAAAAGGACGAGAAAGGTCGTGTTCTCGTATACCCGCAAGGTGATGATTCGGTAGAGCCTTGCGCGATGATGCCGGTTTCTGGGTACTTTTTTGATAACATTGATCGAGCTCCGGATTATGATGAAGCGGCATTGAATCCGGAAGAAGATTTCTCAAATCTTTATGCTGTTATGTCGGATGAAGACGCGAACTATTATGAAAACGAATCAAAACGTCTTTTTGAAGAATCTGACTGTGCCATTTTCGGAAATCTCGGT
>CAZGYK010000138.1:0-3230 GCA_964530485.1 uncultured Oscillospiraceae bacterium | reverse complement strand
TGGCTCATATCCTTCATCCGGAATATGTAGACCGCGTCTATCAGCTCCAAGCAGAAGCGGCAATAAAAAACTACGAAAAATACTATCAGGCTGTTGGCGACCGCGTTCAGGTTGTCATGGTATCGGGAACCGATTTTGGAACGCAGAATGGCGCGTTTCTTTCCCCAGAGATATTTAAGAGCATGTACAAACCCAAGTTCAAGATGATCAATGACTGGATCCATGCCAACACAAATTGGAAGGTGTTTTTCCATTCCTGTGGCTCAATTGTTGAATACCTTGACGATTTTGTTGAGATGGGCGTTGATATCATCAACCCGGTTCAGTTGTCTGCGAAGGGGATGAACGCTGAGTTTCTGAAAGATAAATATGGGGATAAACTGACCTTCTGGGGCGCTGGGATTGATACGCAGCATATGTTGCCATTTGGACATCCGGAGGAAATCAAGAAGGAAGTCGCGTATCGGATGAACGTCCTGTCAAAAGGCGGCGGTTTTGTCTTTGCAGCTATCCACAATATTGTTGCAAATGTACCTCCGGAAAATATCATGGCGATGTATGACGCTGTTCATCAATTTAATGATGCGCATTTGAAAGGATAATGATATAATGGTAGACAGGGCTATGGAACTGGCCGAAATTCAAGGTTTTTCGCATATGGCTGCGCTTGACGTTTCGACGTTGGACTTCATGAAAGAAGTTCGCGATATGTGTGCCGCCGACCGTTGCCAAAAATACGGGAAATCGTGGATGTGTCCTCCGGGATGCGGAAGTCTTGACGATTCCGTAGAGCGCGCGAAGCAATACCGAGAGGGAATACTAGTTCAGACAACCGGGGAACTCGAAGATTCATTTGATTATGAGTCTATGCAGGAAACCGGGAAAAAGCATATGAAACTCTTCCGGGAGTACCGGAACGCTCTTCGAAAAGAGTATCCAGATTTGTTGGCATTAGGATCCGGCGCATGTGGAATCTGTGAGACCTGTAGCTATCCGGATGAACCATGCAGGCACCCGGACGATGCGATTCCTTCAATGGAGGCATATGGTCTTTTTGTAAGCAAAGTCTGCGAGAACAATGGTCTTGGCTATTATTATGGACAAGGTACTCTTACCTATACCAGTTGTATTCTATTGAAATAGCAAATTCAATGAACAATTTTATGGAGGATGATCATGGAAATACTCAAAGAAATGAGCGATTACCTGAAGCAGGGTAAGGCGGCAAAGGTTCAGGAATTGGTAGAGCAGGCGTTGAAAGACGGGATCTCTCCCAATAAGATTTTGGATGAGGGTATGCTTTCTGCGATGAATGAAATCGGAGAAAAGTTTAAGGATGGGACTGTCTTTATTCCTGAAGTTTTGGTAGCTGCTCGCGCAATGAATAAGGGTGTTGAACTGCTTCGTCCGGCCTTGATGGAAGAGGGCGTAGTATCGAAAGGTACCGCAGTTATTGGTACGGCGAAAGGCGATCTTCATGATATTGGAAAGAACCTTGTTCGTCTCATGATGGAATGCAAGGGGATTAACGTTATTGACCTAGGCGTAGACGTTTCTGCCGAGAAGTTCCTTGAAGCGGCGCAAGAAAACAACGCCGATATCATCGCTTGTTCTGCGCTTTTGACTACAACAATGGTCGAGATGCAGCGTATTGTTGAGCTGCTTGAAAGTTCTGGGTTCAAAGGCAAGATAAAAGTTATGGTTGGCGGCGCGCCGGTAACCGACAGCTTCTGCAAACAGATTGGCGCCGATGGATATACTCCCGATGCCACATCTGCTTCGGAAATGGCTGTAAATTTCTTTTAAGCTGAACAAAATACAAAAATCATAGGGCAACTTTGCCCTATGATTTTTATTGTAAGGATGTGTTGACGATCGCTTACCTAACACTTATCGCAATTGAGAATCAGAACCAGATTGAAAAATACGAGTTTCGTGGCAGCGTCCGCCTCTTCGATGCGATGCTAGCTTCCGGGATTCCGATGGACTCGTCCTGCGGAGGAAAACACACATGCGGAAAGTGTTTCGTGCATGTAAAGGGAGCAATGAATACGCCGAACGAAGAAGAAATCCGGTTGTTAGCGAATGTTCATGAGAAACCGGTCTTTGATTCCGTAATTCGCATGGCTTGTTTTTGCGTTCTAGGCGAAGAAGACGCAACTGTTTTTTATCATAGCGTAGAAGAGAATAAACCGATGAAAGCGGTAGAAAGCGATCTTGGTTCGGTTAATCAAGAGGGATCTGCCTTTGGTGTTGGGGTCGATATCGGGACAACGACAGTTGAATGTGCTCTCTTTGACTTAACTTCAAAACAAAGAGTCTACTACGTGCGTGAACTCAATGCGCAGCGTCGGTTTGGCGCGGACGTATTATCGCGCATCGAGAGTTCGAATATTATTGGACCTCAAGAACAACATAGACTGATTGTAGAACAAATTGCAAAATTGGTGTTAGAAGGCATACGTCAACTCAATCAGGATGAAACAAGTATTCAGTGCTTCGCTATTACAGGAAACACGACGATGCTGCATTATTTCGCCGGTCTTGATCCTAGGGGTATTGGAGTCGTTCCGTTTACTCCCCTGAGTCTTTTTGGCATCTCTGAAAACGCGAAAACATATTTTCCATTCGTATCGGAAAAGACAAGAATCTATATCGCGCCCTGCGTCGGTCCGTATATAGGCGGGGACATCAGTTGCGGTATTCTAGCATCGAACATGACAAAGCAAGAGGGCATATTTCTGCTTGTTGATGTCGGCACAAACGGAGAAATTGCTTTGTCGGATCACGGAAAGATTGTTTGTTGCTCTACGGCTGCCGGTCCCGCGTTTGAAGGTGGGGAAATTGCGATGGGGATGGTGGCATCATCCGGGGCAGTCTGTGATGTAAAGTTTGACGGGAATGATCTCGCTTATGAAACAATTGATGAAAAGCCTCCGATAGGAATATGTGGAACCGGAATCATCAATGCGGTCGAAGCGTTACTTGACGCGAAAATAATAGATGAAACCGGAAGAATTAAAACGGATGGTCACCAATTTTTCGATCGTATTTTTGATATGGATGGTCAACCAGCTGTTTATGTTGCGGATCGTTCCGTATTTATGACTCAAAAAGATATTCGAAATATCCAGTTGGGTAAGGCTGCGATTGCTGCTGGAATCGATACGCTCTTAAATGAAACCGGAATTGCGGTCGAGAGCATTGATACGCTTTATTTGAGCGGAGGT
>CAZGYK010000137.1:0-4600 GCA_964530485.1 uncultured Oscillospiraceae bacterium | reverse complement strand
GGAAAGTAAAGTTTCCGATGACAATCCATCGCCTTGCGTAGTTGATTTCCGGCATAAAGAGAGTCAAAAATAACAAGAAATACGAAACTCCTAAAATGATCCATGTGAAACCATGAAGAATCCGGTAGTTGATTCTCGAGATTAGAATCATGGCAACAACGCCAAGAACTGCGTAAATCGCTTGGCTTCGGATATAGCGAAGCCCGTCTCCAAACATATAATAGGCGTTCGCATAAGAGGCGGAATACATCATAATCAATCCGAACACGACCAAAACAAGCGTAACGGTTAGTAAGGGCGTATCCGTCTTATCGGATGTCCAGTTGATTAGCGGTTCTTTGCGCTGTCCGGTTTTTTGGTTCGAATCCATATTCCGTCTCCTTTCACCAATATTTCGTTCAATTGTATTTTACGCAACCGCAAATATCGCCGCCGCACAACCAAGTATCGTGACAAAACTAAACAAAAGCACAATCTTAACCTCCGAAAAACCACAGAGTTCAAAATGATGGTGGATCGGAGACATCTTAAAGATTCGTTTCCCGGTTCCGGTCAATTTCTTTGTAATCTTAAAAAATCCAATCTGGAGCATAACCGAAAACATTTCAACAAGATAGACAATTCCCGCGAGAACGATCAATAGCGGAAAATCTACTCCAAACGCCATCGCCATGACAGCTCCGCCAAGGAACAGCGCCCCCGTGTCCCCCATAATAACCTTTGCGGGATTGAAGTTCCAGATAATAAAGCCAACACACGCACCCGCGATCGCTGTCGATAAAAGGCCCGTTGCAACATACCCCATCAACGTTGATATGATAACAAACGTCATGCTGACGAAAAATGTAACGGTTGCCGCCAGCCCGTCGATTCCGTCGGTCAAGTTTACCGCGTTCACCACGCCAACGATCAAAAACATCGCAAGAACATAATACCAATACCCAAAATCAAAATTTCCAATAAACGGAATATAGCAGACAGTGCTCAGTCCGCCAAAAAGACGCATGACCAAAAGATACAGCGCCGCCACCAAAATTTGAAGAAGCAATTTATATCGCGCACGCAACCCCAAGTTCTTGTGATGGAGAATCGATTTCATATCATCGGCGAACCCGATCATACCGAACAGGAATGTCATGCCTATTCCGGCAAAAAAGCGCGCGTTTTCTGCTGCATACTGTTCGCTTAAAAACTGGGGAACTTCTAAAATCAGCGTAACATACCCGACGGCCAGCGCAAAAAACGAACCGACAATCATCATCAAGCCGCCCATTGTCGGGGTTCCTTCCTTCGCTTTATGCCAGGTTGGTCCGATCTCTTTGATTGTCTGTCCATATTTTAGCCGGCGCAGAAACGGGATTGCAAAAAAACCAAGAATCCCGGTCACTCCTAGCGCAACGAGCGCCGTTATCAAGATTGCTGTTCGTTCCATTCTTCACCATTCCGCAAAGTTATTTTAAGGCCGGTAAAACATTTCAATGACATCCTCAAGCTTCATTCCACGGCTTCCCTTAAATATGACCGCATCCCCTGAGTGTAGAGTCTTTGTAAGATATTCCGCTAGCGGCTTTTTCTCAGAGAACCATTTGACGCTTGTAATCCCCGCTGCCTTTGCCGCCTCAGCTGTTTGTTTCATCAAATCCCCGTAACAGAGAAGTACTTCGATTCCGCTCTTTGCGGCAAACATCCCGATCCGACGGTGTTCTTCTGCCGCACGTTCTCCAAGTTCCAACATATCTCCAAGAACTGCGGCCCGGATCCCGTCTACAGGAAGCGCGGCAAGCGCCGAAAGCGCAGCGCGCATTGAATCCGGATTTGCGTTATAGCAGTCCTCGACAACTGTAATCCCATTGAATTCAACGATATTCTGTCTCATTCCGACAGGCTGGTAATTCCTGAGTGCCTCAGCGGACGTCTTCGGATCAAATCCAATTCTCGTCGCTAGCGTATACGCAGACAGCGCATCCATAATATTGTGGTTCCCAACCGCCGGAATCATCGCTTTGAAATCGCCGTTATTTCTGTCGGAAATCGTAAACTCGCTCTTATTTGGGCGAATCATAATATCTTTCGCAACGACGTCGGCATAGGAGTTCTCAATCGCAAATGTTACCGTCTCTATCGGTATCGATTTCCTAGCCCCCATCAACAAGGGATCATCGCCGTTGATAACCAAAACGCCGTTTTTGGGCATACCTTCGACAATTTCAAGCTTCGCCTTTAAAATGTTTGCCTGGGTCTTTAGGTGTTCTATATGCGATATACCTATCGCAGTAATAATCGCAGCCCGCGGCTTAACCGCCATCGTCAGCTTCCGAATATCCCCGAGATTATTCATTCCCATTTCAAGAACAGCGAGCTCTGTAGACTTATCAATTTCAAATATTGTCTTCGGCAACCCGATCTCATTGTTGAGATTTCCCTCGTTCTTGAGCGTAGTTCCAAAGCTTCTAAAAATTGCCGCAACCATTTCCTTTGTCGTCGTCTTCCCTACGCTTCCAGTTACTGCAACTGTTATTGGATCAAACTGCTCTTTATAATTCCCCGCCATCCGGATATAGGCGTCCTTCGTATCAGTAACGAGGATCTGTTCTCCTTCTCCATCTTCGAGGACCTTGCTGACAATCGCGACAGCGGCACCATTTTGAAACGCATCCTTTACAAAATCATGACCGTCCATCCGGTCGCCGACAACAGCAATAAATACGGATCCCTGCTTTACGTCTAGCGAATTGGTTACAACAGACGAAATAAGCATCTCCGGATTCCGGGTCTTCGCGATTCCTTTGAGTAATACTCCAAGTTTTGTCGGTTGCATCTCTCTTCCCTCTCACGAGAAAAATCTGTTGACGATTTCCTTCTCATTAAAATAGGCCGTATAGCCGTCCATGACCTGATATTCCTCATGTCCCTTACCGCAAAGCACGACAAGGTCTTTGTCTTTACACTGTTGAAGTGCCCACGTTATCGCTCTTTCTCTATCCGGCTCTGCATGATACTGAATCTTTTCTTCTGCGAATAACGGAAGAAGCGATTCGATTGTTAAAGCCGGATCTTCCGTTCTCGGGTTATCGCTTGTTAAAACAGCGAGGTCAGCACTTTCGCATACAACCCGAACCATCTCTTCCCGTTTCCCTGCATCTCGGTCACCGGCACATCCAAAGACGACAATCATTCGGCCGGCCACGAGCGGTTTCAGGCTTGTCAGCAATTGCTTGAGAGCATCCGCCGTATGGGCAAAGTCGGAAATAACCGTAATATCACCTTGATGAATCAGCTCACTGCGTCCCTTAATCCCCTTCATTGAAGAAACCGCCATACAAGCTTCTTCCTGCTTAAATCCAAGGGCGATCAAACTTGTTACCGCCGCAAGAGCGTTTAGAACTGAAAAATGACCGGGAACCGGAACTTTTACTCTTCCGATAAACCCGTCTCCGCTAACAGCAAATTTCACACCATCAAGATTGTATTCCGGATTCTTCGCCGTATAATCTGCCTCATTGCTCGAATCGGAATAACGAAAAACCGGTATCGACAGTTCGTCCGAAAGAACTCTGCCGTAAGGATCATCCAAGTTGACCACTGCCGTCTTTGACATGTCAAAAAGCATTTTCTTCGCTTCGAAATACCGCTCCATCGTCTTATGGTAATCGAGGTGGTCCTGCGTCAAATTGGTAAAAACACCGACTTCAAAAACTTGACCGTACAACCTTTGTTGCGCCAATGCCTGTGATGACGCTTCCATTACGGCATATTCACATCCAGCGGCAACCATGCTCGCCAGAAGCGCATTGAGATCCCAGGGTTCCGGCGTAGTATATTTCGCGGGAACAACCCGGTCCTTGATCTCACATTGAATCGTCCCTATAAGCCCTGCAGGATGGCCGGTGCTCTCTATTGCTTGTTTTATCATACTGGCGGTAGTCGTTTTTCCGTTGGTTCCAGTCACCCCGATCAATTTGAGCTTCTTCCCCGGATAATCAAAATACGCCGCCGACAACAAAGCATTTGCTTTTCTCGTATCGTCGACCAATATTTCCCGATCGATTTCGAGGCGCCGTTCAACAACAACCGCAGCGGCACCTTGCCGAAGCGCATCCATCGCCCCGTTATGCCCGTCAAAAGTCTCCCCTTTGATCGCGACAAACAAAGAGCCCTGTTTTACTTTTCTTGTATCTATGACAACATCGATAATGTCACAATCTGGTATATCTGAATAGATCTCTATCGCTTCGAGGAGCTTTGATAGTTTCACGCGATTCACCCTTTACACAAATTCGCAACATCAAGAGCACATTATTCGAGAGCTGAATGGTTGACGAAATCAACGCTAATTACTGTACCGACGGCAACTTCCTCGCCCTCCGGTACGTTCTGAGTCATAGCCGCAACCCAACCATCTGTCATTCCGCCTACGCGGATATTGAGTCCTACTTTCTGTAGAATTGCCGTTGCCGACTCGATACTTTCGCCCTTAACGCTCGGCATCGTTACATATTGTTCAATTGGATCCGGGTCGGTATAAAGATATATCGTCGATCCACGCGGTACCGCAAACCCCGCTTGGGGCGTTGTCATCGTGACATTGGTACCTTCACCG
>CAZGYK010000136.1:0-4644 GCA_964530485.1 uncultured Oscillospiraceae bacterium | reverse complement strand
TGTGACCCCTTGCTTGTAAGGCAAGTGCTCTCCCAGCTGAGCTATGCTCCCTCACCCATTTTTTCCGCAACGCCGATGTATAGTATATCTCAACTCGCACCCCGATACAGCGGCAGCTTTCGAGGCTGAACTTTCCGTCAGGCGTTGTTTCGCCTTCTTTGATGCCAAGAATGACCGAGAGCTTGTCGTGGATGGTCTGGCTGCCCTTGACATAACAAGCTGTTCCGAGGCAAACGCTGATCTTGTATTTGCCGATCGGGAAAAGCCTGAACTGAGAGTAGAAGGTTGCGATTCCATAAAGTTCTTCCAGCGAAAGGTTGACAGCGTCGGCTACAGTGATCATGACTTCTTTCGGCAGATAGCCGTAGATGCCCTGCGCCTTCTGTAACGCCGCCATCGCAATGCCGGAAACATCCTTATGCTCCGCAAGCCATCCGCGCAGTTCCTGGTCCTGCTCTTTGGTACCGCTGAACGGTACCGTTTGAATGGTTTTCATACGAGTTCCTCCATCATTGGTGATAATATCAGAGTGTTAAATCCATAACGTAATCATTATATCAGCTGAACAATCAAAATGCCAGACTTCTTTAAAGATTATTATATTGTTTAAATCTCTGTTACAGAATAGGAAGTGAATGGAAATGTTTCGGCGTTCAGGTTACCTTATTAAGGTCCCGATCGGTTCCGCTTCACTGCCGAAAATGGGCGGAACGGGCTATGATCTAAAGAAGGCTTGCTTGCTAAGAGGGGCGGCGATAGTGTATAATTTATGAATCCGAAAGATTCATTTTATACCAAGTTTCAACCATAAACGATGCGGAGGAACAGAATGAAGATCAAAGACATTGCGGCCGCACTTTCTGCGGACATCTTAACTCCGGACGCCGATCTCGACATGGAGGTTTTTACGGCGTGCGGGAGCGACATGATGAGCGACGTACTCGCCTATGTAAAAAACCAGGCGGTTCTGTTGACCGGACTCAACAACCCGCAGGTTGTAAGAACGGCCGATATGATGGACATGGTCTGTATCGTTTTTGTTCGCGGAAAGATACCGGAACAGTCGATTCTTGACATGGCAAATGAAAAGGGGATAGCGGTTCTTGCGACCGATAAAACCATGTTTGTTGCCTGCGGAATGCTCTACGATAAAGGACTTCGGGAAGACGTGAACAAATGAGCGAGCCAATCAGAATAGAGTATGCCGTTTCCGGTGACGAGTTTTCATTGGCCGGAGAGGCTTCTGTCGACGTCAAAGGACGGCTAAAAATGATGGGGATTCCCGCCGACGCAATTCGCCGCGCGGCAATTGCCCTATATGAAGCGGAAATCAACCTCGCGATTCATGCGCACGGCGGGGAAATTGTCGTTGAGGTTTTACCAGACACGATTCTCATGCATGTCGAGGACAAGGGACCGGGAATCGAAAATGTTGAACTCGCGATGAGCGAAGGTTTTTCGACAGCGACCGAAGAGGTTCGAAATCTCGGGTTCGGAGCGGGGATGGGACTTCCCAACATGAAGCGGTACACAGACGAATTTGCGATTGAGTCGGCGCTTGGCGTTGGGACAAAAATTGATATGTTGGTTCGTATTTAACGAATCTTACCTATTTTTTGACGCCGCACGGCGGCAGGCGAGGAGGCGAACTACAGTGGAGACTGGATTGAGGCCGGATACAGATCTGCATTCCGTTACGCTGGACAAAACCAAGTGTAAGGGTTGTATCAATTGTATCAAGCGCTGTCCGACACAGGCGATCCGCGTTCGTGACGGCAAGGCGAACATCATTTCCGAGCGCTGTATCGATTGCGGGATGTGTATCCGCGTATGCCCTCACAGGGCAAAAAAAGCGATTTTTGACAGTATGTCGGTTCTTGACAACTATGAATATACGATAGCGCTTCCGGCGCCGAGCTTATACGCGCAGTTCAACAATCTTGACAACCAGAAACTGATTCTCGACGCGCTCAAGGGCATTGGATTTGACGATGTTTATGAAGTTGCGAAAGCGGCGGAGATTGTAAGCGAAGTCACGAGGATCTATCTTGAAAAGAATAAAGATACGCTGAAATTTCCGGTTATTTCGACGGCTTGCCCCGCGGTAACCCGGTTGATTCGCGTTCGGTATCCGAATTTGATCGATCACGTTCTTCCGGTTATCACGCCGGTTGAGCTTGCCGGAAAACTTGCGCGGGAAATTGCGGTTGAAAAGACCGGACTTTCGCCTGACAAGATCGGTTGTATTTTCCTCACGCCCTGCCCGGCGAAGGTATCGGCGATTCATTCTCCGATCGGAACGACGACGCGTTACGTTGACGCGGCGGTTGCGATCAGCGACGTTTATCCGCTTCTTTTGAAACATATGGATGCGAGAGACATCCAAAAAGCGGAGGAAGATTTCGAGGAGACCGCCGGATCGGTAGGCGTAGCATGGGGGCGGATTGGCGGAGAGAGCATCGGGCTCGGTTCGACCGACCGCTATCTCGCGGCAGACGGAATCGAGAACGTTATCACTGTTCTTGAGGATCTCGAAAGCCATAAGTATGATTTGGATTTTGTTGAGCTCAACGCCTGCGCGGTCGGATGCGTCGGCGGGGTTCTTCAGGTTGAGAATCCGTATATCGCGCGGGTAAAGCTTCAAAAACTGCGCGCGACACTTCCCGTTGTCAAAACCGAAGTTCCGCTGGAAATGATGGACAGTATGCTGTGGGACGGAGATTTAACCTATAATCCGGTTATGGAACTCGGGGAGACGAGAAAAGAGAGTTTCGAGCGCTACGGGGAGCTTCAAAAACTTCTTGGACGGCTTCCGGGACTTGATTGCGGGAGCTGCGGCGCGCCGACCTGCGAGACGTTTGCAGAAGACGTCGTCAAGGACAAGGCCGATATCAGCGACTGTGTCGTCATTTTCCGTGAGCAGATGGAGAACGTTTATAAGATGATGGAATCGTCTTTTGATTCGAATGAAGACGGGGGAAAATAGATGACGACCAAACAGTTGGAAGATATCGGATTCAAAGCCATCGTTGAGGACGGCGAACATACGATAACCGGCGGATTCTGCGGCGATTTGCTCAGTTGGGTCATGGGACGGGCGAGCAGCGGGGACTGTTGGTTTACGGTTATGGGAAATCTCAATACGATTGCGGTTGCGACGCTTGCCGACGTTGCCGCTGTCGTTTTATGTCAGGGCGTCACGCTTCCCGACGACGCTCTCGAAAAGGCAAAGGAAGAGGGAATCAACGTCTATTACACCGATCTTTCGGTTTACGAAGCTGCCACCCGTTTTTTTGTGGTGTTTGAGGTCTGATGGTTCACCGGCGTTCGAATCTCAGAGAGGGGGATGCTACATGTTTTATGATCTTCATATTCATTCGGCGCTTTCCCCCTGCGCAAACAAGGACATGACCCCGTCGAATATCGCGGGGTTTTTGACTCTTTCGGGCGCAGAGGTGATTTCGGTCGCCGACCATAACAGCGCAAGAAACCTGCCTGCGGTAAAAAAAATATGTGACCATTACGGAATCCGGCTTTTGCCGGCGATCGAAGCGAACACAGCGGAAGAAATTCATCTGCTCTGTTATTTTAGAACGGTTGAAGACGCGCTCGCGATGGGCGAGGAAATCTATAAGACCATTCCCGATTTTCCGGTAGACACCTCGATTTGGGGGGAGCAGCTTGTTATGGACGAAGAGGATCACGTCGTTGAGACGGTTCCGCGTCTTCTGACCCTCGCTTCGGGGTATGATATCTATGAGATGAAAAAAATGGTTGACCAGCTCGGCGGAATCGCGGTTCCGGCGCACGTAGACAAAGACAGCTATTCGCTGCTCGCCGTGATGGGATTCCTTCCGGAAGATCTTCCTTTTGAAGCAATTGAGCTCGCGAAACCGCACAAATATTTTGAGGAATATCAGAAGGACGGAAAACTCCCCGAGGGACTCTTTACGCTGACATCCTCCGACGCGCATGCGCTTGAACAGCTTGTTCGGGAGCCGCTTCCAAAACTTGAAGAAAACCATCCGCTCAGACGATTGATTAAATAATAAAAGGGAGACGCATCGCGTCTCCCTTTTAAATTCAATAATTGAGTTTAGAAGTTAAATCGGACAATCGTTGCCATACCAAGGTCACTAAACACTTTTTCGGCTGAAAGAAGAATATAGATTGAAACTGCGACAAAGAGAAGCGTCAGGAGAACCAGAATAATGACGGTTTTCCAGGCGAGCGCTTTCTTAGAGAAAAACGCAAGTTCAAGGACGACAATCCAGATCAGGCTTGCAAAAATAACCAGATTGCTTCCGGTATCGACAAGGAAAGAAGAACCGGTATACAACATCATCTCTTTCGCGACAGCCAGGCGGTTCCAGACCGAGCCGCTCCAGATGAGAAGCGCGATATAAATGGCAATCATGGGAATATAGGTCAGAAGTTTTCGTTTTAACATAACTGCTACCTCCAAAGGCCGAACGCATTGTCTTGAGATGAAAATGCAGCATTTTCGCGAAAAAACGCCATTTTTTTTCGAAAAAATACCAAGAGCAGGAATTACCTAAAGGCGGTTATAGCGAAACGCGTTTCAATCATCGAACTGTTGACGTAAGACGTATACCGATTTCAAATGCCCTCTTACAGTCCAGC
>CAZGYK010000135.1:0-4645 GCA_964530485.1 uncultured Oscillospiraceae bacterium | reverse complement strand
ATATCCGAGAGAGAAAGCCCCGCCTTCTTCAAAGTATCGTCACAGAGCGGGAGAAGCGTTTCGGAATGGGTAAGACCGGTATTTTGTAGAGATTCCGACAGGATTTCACCGTCTTCCATCACGGCGACGCTGCCGGTTTTTGAGGAAGCGTCCAGGGCAAGGATTCTCATTTTGTTTCCTTTCGCTCGATTGTAATTTGGCGCGGTTCCTCGCCGCTTCCGTCAATAGAGATGCGAATGGTGTTGTCGTCGAGCGCCCACGGGATATGCTCTGCCCATTCTAAAAGAATTAGCGTATCGTCAAGGTAGTCATAGAAGCCGGTTCCAGTAAGGGCATCGTCGTTTTCAATCCGGTACATATCAAAATGCGCGACTGGAATTCTGCCGGAACGGTACTCGTTTATAATATTGAACGTCGGACTTGTGACAGCTTCCGCGACCCCAAGTCCTCGGAGGGTCCCGCGGATAAACGCGGTTTTGCCTGCGCCGAGTTCTCCGAAAAAGGCGACAACATCCCCATTTTTGAGTTCACTTGAAAAGGTGTTTCCAAGTGATTCGGTTTCGTCTTGACTGTTTGTTGTAAATATTCTCTTCATTTCTACCTACAGTTTGAACAACTTCGTTGTAAAATCCTCGCCCTTCGGAGCGCGCTTTGCCAGCGTCAGATTGAAAACGTCGGTAGCGAAGCTCTCTTTGAGCGCCGTTTTTTCGGCAATACCTTTTAGCACAATCAGCTCTGAAAGGCTGTGCGAAACCGGAAGCTTGCAACTTTTTTTCATCGCGCGAAGAATTTCCTCGCCCTTGTTTCCGATAGCAAGAATACGGATATAGGGGAGCGACGTATAATCCTCGGCAGTGATTGAGAGAAGAGCGGCAAGAACTGCGCGTCGGACGCGAGACATGGTATACCGCTTGGTTTTCGTCATCTCATAGAGCTGTTCAAGCGTTCCTGCCGTTTCGGCGGCGTTATAAAGCCGGTCTCCGAGGCCGGTATCCGCGTCGGGAAGCAGGTTGCATTCTTCTCTGCTGAGCTGGCGGAGGCGAAAGAGAATTGCAGATTCAACCCGGTCCATTCCGCCGCTGATTCTTCCGGCGACGGTTGCGTCAAGAAGCATCAACTCACATTCCCGAGGCATATATCTTCCAAACGCGCCGCGTTGGCGTACAATGTCGCGAATCCGGCTGGCGCTTGCAAATCCGTCTACGATTTCATCTTCGTCATGACCGGCGCCCATCCTCGGAACGGTGATCGGCTGAATTTCACTTTTGAGTTTATTGAGCGCCTTTAGATAATCAATACCGAGGATATTGTTTGGCGCTGTAACAAGTTTTGCAACTTCGGGATAGAAGACTTCGAGCGCCTTCGTCTGGGCTGCCGGGTAGTTCTCTCCGATCTCGGTCAGCTGTTTGATCCGACGGATGACGCGGCTGTCATGAACTGCCTCTGCGGCAAGTTTAAGTGGAGCGATTTCTCCCGCTTCGCTTCCAAACGAAAGAAGGTTAACGATACCGAGCGCGTCGAGAACCGATAGCGCGCCATAAGCAAACCGTTCGCTCGAGGCGGTCGCGTAGGCGACCGGGAGCTCCAGAACGAGATCTACTCCTGCGAGAGCGGCAATACGGGCGCGATCAAACTTGTTGACGATCGCGGGTTCGGCACGCTGGACAAAATTTCCCGACATCACGGCGACAATATGCGTTGCCCCGAGACGTCTGGTCTCGTCGATATGGTATAGGTGTCCGCTATGGAACGGATTATACTCTGCAACAATTCCGGCGACCTGCATAAGCGTTCCTCCAAATTCTAAGTAAAACGGTTAAATTTTATTGATTACAAAGAGACGAAATGGGCAATTCCCTGTAAGGACTTGAAATCCGTCAAAAGTAACTGATATAATAATACAGTTATTGTACATCTATGTAAATAGAGTGCGGGAAAACCGAATTTGGAACAACAGGGAAAGGGAACAGGAAAGAATGAAGGTATTGGTCATTAACGCAGGCAGCAGCAGCCTCAAGTACCAGCTGATTGAGATGGATAACGAAGAGGTTATCGCAAAGGGGATCTGTGAAAGAATTGGGCAAGCCGGAAATATCAAGCATACGGGAAACGGGATAACCGTTGAGAAAGAAATTCCATTCCCGACTCATAAAGAAGCTTTTCTCGCGGTCGTCGACGAAATGGTTTCCGGAAAAGGAAAAGTCATCGATTCGATGGATGACATTTATGCTGTCGGACACCGCGCGCTCCACGGCGGCGAAATTTATAAAGAGGCAACTGTTATTACAGATACAGTAATTGATACAATTCTGGATCTTTCGGAACTCGGACCCCTCCACAATCCGCCGCAGGCGCTTGCAATGCGGGCCTGTAGGGAAGTTTTCGGAGAAAAGACGCCGATGGTCGCGATCTTCGATACCTCTTTCCACCAGTCCATGCCGGCGAAAGCTTATATTTTCCCGATTCCTTATGAATACTACGAGAAATACTCGATTCGACGCTACGGTTTCCACGGAACTTCTCACCGCTATATCAGCAAACGTTATCTTGAGATTGTCGGACGCGAGAATAACCCTGAGGGGACGAAAATTATAGTTTGCCACCTCGGCAACGGAAGTTCTCTAACGGCAATTGTCGACGGAAAAGTTCTCGATACCTCGATGGGTTTGACGCCGCTCGACGGATTTATTATGGGAACGCGCTGCGGCGCGATCGATCCTTCGGTCGTTACCTATATTGCGAACAAAGAAAACATGTCTCCTGACGAAATGGCCGACATGATGAACAAGAAATCCGGATTCCTTGGAGTTAGCGGGGTCAGCAGCGATATGCGAGATCTTCGCGCGGCAGCGGCTGATGGAAACAAGCGCGCTCAATTAACGCTTGATATTCTGATCTATCAACTTAAAAAATTGATCGGAAGCTATATCGCAGCGATGGGCGGATGCGATGCGGTTATCTTTACCGGAGGAATTGGCGAGAACGTCGACCCTGTCCGTTTGGGAGTGATGGAAAATATGGAAGCAATGGGAATCGAGATCTCCAAAGAGCTCAACGATAAAGCTTCCGGCAAAGAGAGCGTGTTCTCAACTCCGAATTCCAAGGTCAAGGCAATGGTCATACCGACGAACGAAGAGATTATGATCGCGCGGGATACGCTAGAGATGGTAGAAAAAGCGAAGTAGTTATAGGAGGGCCGAACAGAGTTCGGCCCTTTTTTGTTAAGTTAGCAATACCGGTCGAGAAAAAAGGCAGTCTCTTGGATATGATAGGAAAGGAGGACGGGGATGAACTGGGAAAAAGTATACGCGGTACAAAAAATGCAGGATTATATTCTAATGCATTCAGAGGAAGAGCCGGATCCGGAGACGATGGCCAGGGCTGCCGGATACAGCATGTTCCATGCTTTGCGTATCTTTAAGGAATTGACAGGGTTGACTCCCGGAGAATATGGGCGGTCGATCCGGCTTACCGCGGCAGCAAAACAGCTCCGGGACACCGACCGAAAGATTCTTGATGTCGCTCTGGACAGTGGTTTCGATTCCCACGACGGGTTTACGCGTGCATTCTTCCGGAAGTTTCGGATTGGGCCCAAAAACTACCGGAATGAAAAACCGCCGGTGACTTATTTTGTCCATTACCCCGTTCGAGACTATTTTTCTATGAAAGAGAGGAATCCAATGATGCCAAACAAAGAAATCCCGATTGTTGTAACCGCGCAGGTTATCGAACGCCCCGCAAGAAAACTGATCTTGTTGCGTTCTAAAAAGGCGACCGACTATTTTTCCTATTGTGAGGAGATGGGTTGCGAATGGGAGGGTTATTTCAACAGTTTTGCGGAACGGTTCGACAATGCCGCGCTTCTCGAACTCCCAAAGCATATGGTTTTACCCGGAACTTCGGTGATCGCTTCCGGAATTGAAGTACCGGCTGATTTTCAAAAAGCGCTCCCGGAACAATACGATGTCGAGACGCTTCCTCCGGTGAAGATGCTGATTTTTCGCTCCTCTCCGTATGAGAAAGAGGAGGACTATTGTACCGCAATCGAAGCAGTACTGGAGGCGATAGAACAATATCGTCCGGCGAATTACGGGTTGGCGTTCAGCTTTGAATCTGCCCCGAAATTCAACTACGGGGCGGATATGCAAACCGGTGCGAGAGCGGCAGTTCCGGTAAAAGAGAGATAGCCGAAAATCTTTCCTGTCAATAGATTATAAGTACATTTGCATTAGACGCGCGAAACCCCTCGGCTCGGAGGGGTTTCGTTTGTATTATCTAGAAATCATTGCTAAAATAGAAAAAATGGCAGGGAGATGAAATAAATATGGATTGCGATTATATCGCTTTGCTTCGCGGAATCAATGTCGGAGGAAACAACAAAATCTCGATGGCGGAACTCAAAACCGCGTTCGAAGGAGCCGGGTTTCGAGATGTTGTAACCTATATCAACAGCGGGAACCTGCTTTTTCGAAGTGATGAAATGGAACCTGGAGTTGTCAAAAGGATTTGCGAAAGGATTATTCAGGAGCAGTTTCATCTCAAAATTCCAGTAGCCATTCTCTTTTCCAACGACGTAATCGAAGCGCTTGACCATGCTCCGGAATGGTGGGGAGACGACAAAAGCGCAAAGCACAATGCGATTTTT
>CAZGYK010000134.1:0-4694 GCA_964530485.1 uncultured Oscillospiraceae bacterium | reverse complement strand
CGGCGGAGTTTCGACTCGTTTACTTCAAGATCTCCCCGAAGGAAGACGACAACGGGTTTTCCGTTGTCCTCGCGCTTGAAAATTGCCGCTTTTGCAATACTGCTTTCTTCGATTTTTAGAAAAGCGGCAAGCGACGCGATATCGGTAATATCCGGCGTAAGAATTTCCGCGCGGGTAAGCCCGGATTCCTTTCCAGGCGCGATGATTGCGGAAGCGACCTCCATATTGGCGTGGTAGCCGCAGGAATCGCAGAGGACGAGAGAGTCTTCCCCGCCGTCGGAGAGGTACATAAACTCATGGGCGATCTTGCCGCCCATCATTCCGGTATCCGATTGAACGGACAGGACATTTTTGAGCCCGCAGCGTTTGAATATGCGTTCATACGCCGAGAAAACCTCGCAATAGCAGGCGGAGAGGTCTTCAACACTTGTATGGAACGAATAGGCATCTTTCATGATAAATTCTCGAACGCGGACAAGTCCGCCCCGGGAACGTGGTTCATCGCGAAACTTGGTTTGGATCTGGTAGATGAGAAACGGATAATCTTGATAGGTTTTCGCCTCGCTTCTCGCAAGATGGACGGCGGCCTCTTCGTGGGTCATTCCGAGAACCATATCGCGTCCAGTCCGGTCCTTAAAACGAAGTAGTTCGCTTCCGACAGAATCAAACCGTCCGGATTCCCGCCAGAGTTCGGCCGGCATCGTAACAGGAAAAAGAACCTCCTGCCCCCCGACAGCATCCATTTCCTCACGGATAATCGTTTCAATTTTCTGGGCGACTCTGAATGCAGGGGGAAGGAGCGTAAAAATCCCGTTGGATACCGGACGAATATAGCCGCCCCGAAGCAGAAAGATATGGCTTGCGAGTTCCGCGTCGGTGGGTTTCTCTTTGTAGCGTTCCCCAAGAAGTTTTGAAAGTAACATAATTCCTCCGTTGTATCGAATATTGGATCAAAAACAAAAACGCTATGCAGTTTCCTGCACAGCGGCATTCCATAAGTCGAGGCGATAGCGAAACGACATGGAGTGTTTAGCCGGTACAGGCGCAACGACGAATGCGCCTGTACCGGATTGGATACAGACGCTATCGCGGGCGCGGGTAGAATTGCATTTTCGTTACGGCAGCGTTCATGTTGATCTCCATGATAAAAATAATCATTGATTCGCGAAGTTGAACCGGTTGAATATCACGCGCAAGGGTCATCCGCAAAGGACGATCTTGCTGTCTCACGCGTTCAGTTTTTAGATGAACTGACTATAGCACAAAAAAGAGACAAAAGGCAAATCAGGCGGTTTCGAGCGGCTTTCCGGAAAGAACCGAAGCGTCTTCAACATCCAAAGTGACCATGACCCATCCCGGATCGCCATAGTCCTTTTCGAGAATTTTGATTTTGGTTCCCTCAAAAATCAGATAGTCTGCGGTTTCAAGATAGCTTCTAGTAAACGCATTGTCGTAAAAGCTGACGACAGAAGGATTGTCGTTGAGAACGCCGTTTGTCCAGGTAAGATCGCTGAGGTCGAAGGCGGTCGTAAGCGGAAGATCCGAAAGGGAAACGAAAGCAGAATCGGACGGAACAACCGCGCGTCCGCTTTTTGGGGCGATGACGAAATAGGAGCCTGTCGGATAGTCGATCCGGCCGCTCATTGCCGAGTCTCCGAGCGCGACAGCGGCGTTAAAAAACAGGTTGACGTCGCCGAAGAGATAGAGGGTATCGGGGTCGGGTTCTCCGGAAATCAACTTTTGGTACTCAGCGTTTCCGAAATCATGGTAGGCGGCGATATCGTTGCGCGCGAGAAATGGCTCATTGGTGAGCATTCCGTTTTCTATCGCGTAATTCGCAACTAAAAGGCCATTAAAAACTCCTTCATCTGAAAAAGTCAGAATCCGTTGAAAAGAATCCCTGTTCTCGGTAAAAAAGGCGTCATCTGTCGTGTTCATTAGGGCAGGCATGGGATCGCGGAAGGCGTCTCGTTTCGCCTTGATTGCCGGGACAAGGTCTGCAGATTGAACCAAAAGCAAAACCGCAAGGGCATAGGGAGCCCATTTTTTCGAGAACTTTTGGTTGAGAAAGACGATAGAAAACAGGAAGAGGAGGTTGTAAACAGGCCAGAACAACCGCCCGCTGCTCCGAAAAGTTGAAGCGAGTTTCAGAAGAAAAACAGGGAGATCGAGTTTCAGGTAGGCGTTGTTGTTGATGACGACAGTTGTAGAAACCGCGAAGAGAGTCAGGAGAATCGATACGATCAAGAGCGCGCGATGGCGCTTGATGATCGCGAATAGTTCCTTTTTCTTTGGGCGAATCAGGTAGTAGACCGCGGCGCCGAAGAGAACGAGTAAAACGCCAAGACCAAGGTAATTAAAGCCTTCGGCGGAGCCGAGACCTTGACCGAGCTGGGGTAACAGCAAAGACCAGCGGAGCCCTGAAACGCTACGCGGGTTAAAGAGCGAATTTAGGTTCATCGTAAAATAGCCGTATCCGAAGGAACCGCTTGGAACGGCATCCCGATAAAAATAGCCAAAAAGAAAAGCGGAAGCGAAGACGGCGGCAATATTCCCGAGTAAAAACAGTCCGTTTTTCAGCCATTTTTTTGTTTCAAGAGACTGTTGTAACAAATCCGCCAATAAGATCGCGAGAATCATCGGGACAAAGTAGAAATGAATCGAAACGGCAAGAAAAGAAAGAATCAGGTAACCGACGCGGAACCGGAAACCCTCTTTACGGTTTTTGAAATAGAGGTAGAGGGCAAACAGGATTAAAAACTGGCAGGTCAGCGCGGTATGGCGAAAAGCGCGTTCGGCCATGATTGGGCTGAGGCAAAAAAGCGCTGATCCGATAAGAACCGACGGGAGGTTGTCGAGAAAGAGAGACAGCAGAAGCGAGGCAGAAACGCCGGCCAAAACATAAGAGAGGAAAACATAAATTCCGAAGAATTGGAACGTAGTAGGCAGAATATTCGCAAAGAAGCAAAAGAACACGGATAGAAGCGGAATCGAATCGGAAAAGGCAATTGCTCCGCCGAACGGATAGCCAAGATTCTCGGCGACGCCGAGAGGGAAGCCGAGCGGGGCATCGCGATAAAATAGCCAGCCGGTATAATGTTGGATGATATCGCGCTCGACATAACCGCGGAGGATCCAACTGTCATCGGTTACGTTGAGGGAGGTAACCGTATGAAAAAGAAAGAAAACAAGCGCGCCAATCAGAGCGCCGAAGAGCGCCAGATAGAGCCGCTTGTGTTGTTGAAAATGGTTTTTCATCAAAGCCTCGAAGAGTTTAAGTCATTTTCAGTATAGCACATTTATTGTATCGATAAGAGAGGCCGATTAAAAACGGCAAAAGGAGGTAGGAAGATCGTTTCGTCAAAAGGAGTAAAGCCGAATTCTGCTTAAACAGTAGCGACGCCAAGCAGAGCATAAGGGGCCCTTCTGCCGGAAGAAACGTCAGCCGAATAGATAAAACCGGGGCGAACGGGCTTCGGCAAGAGTTTTTCGAGAGTTGCAAAAGCGAATCCTGCGCTGGTATATTCGAAAGAGGGACGACGCTTAACCGATAAGCCGGCGGCTCGAATTGCAGTAAACAGTTATATTGTAGCGTTCAAAAGATATCAGGAAATCGTAAGAGCTGGTTTTAGCCGATTTAGTATATTATCCCACGTCGCCGGCTGCGTGACAAGTTTTTCGAGCGGGAAGGACATAGAATAGCCGAAATCATTCTACCGGAGCCACCGAAACTATGATATAATCGTTCTAAATAGCCAGCCGGATTTACGAAAGGCGTTGGACTGATTATTCTAAGGCTAAGCCGCCGTTTTGGGGATAACTTGTTTAGATATAGTCAGTCAATTTCAAAACGCTAAAGCGTTTTTCATTTAACCAGTTATAAGCGAAATGCATGGGTGATCCCAAATCAGGAGAAAAGAGAGGCAGAGAAAGATGAGTTTGTTGTCGGTATTGGTTCCCTGCTATAACGAAGAACAGGCGCTTCCCTTTTTCTATAAAGAAATTACGTCGGTTGCGGCGGACATGAAGGAGCGTTTTTCGCTTGAGATGGAGTTCATCTTTGTCGATGATGGGTCGAAAGACGAGACGCTGAATATCTTAAAAAACTACCGGAGCGAGGATAGCCGCGTACGATATGTATCTTTTTCGAGGAATTTTGGGAAAGAAGCGGGAATTTACGCCGGACTAACAGCGGCGAAAGGCGACTATGTCGTTTTGATGGATGCCGACCTGCAGGATCCGCCCTCTTTGCTGCCGGAAATGTATGAAATCGTAAGCAGCAAGGACAACGGATTTGATTGCGCGGCAACGAGAAGAGTCACGAGAAAAGGAGAGCCGCCGATTCGTTCTTTCTTTGCGAGAATGTTTTATCGGATGATCAACCGCATCTCGAAAACCGAAATAATCGACGGAGCGCGGGATTTTCGTATGATGACGCGGAAGATGGTAGATGCAATTCTCGCGATGAGCGAATACAACAGGTTTTCAAAAGGTATTTTCAGTTGGGTCGGGTTTGATACCCGCTGGATTGAATATGAAAATGTAGAGCGCGTTGCGGGGCAAACCAAGTGGTCATTTTGGAAACTTTTCGCCTACTCGCTTGATGGAATCGTCGCTTTTTCTACGGCGCCGCTTGCTGTTGCTTCGTTTGCAGGGCTGTTTTTCTGTTTGTTTGCATTTCTGTTTATTATTTT
>CAZGYK010000133.1:1873-4706 GCA_964530485.1 uncultured Oscillospiraceae bacterium | reverse complement strand
ACCGGGCTTTTCTCGGTGAACTCTCGCTCGAAGGTGAACTCCGCCCAATCAACGGCGCCCTTCCTATGGCAATCGCCGCAAAAAACGCCGGGATCAAAGAATTGTACCTTCCGATCGCAAACGCAGACGAGGCGTCCGTCGTTGAAGATATCTCTATTTTCGGGGTTTCTACCGTTCAGGAATTGATCGCCCACCTCGCTAAAGAAACGCCGATTTCGCCGAATAAACCGCTTCATTTTAGCGAGATGAGGCAGTCGTATGATCTTGATTTTTCGGATATCAAAGGACAGTCGGGGCCGCGCCGCGCGCTTGAGATAGCCGCTGCCGGCGGCCACAATATCCTTTTGATCGGTCCTCCGGGCGCGGGAAAAAGTATGCTGGCAAAGCGGATTCCCTCGATTATGCCCCTGCTCTCCTATTCAGAATCTATTGAGACAACAAAAGTCTATTCTGTCGCCGGCGCCCTCTCCGGAAGTGATCCTTTGGTTACCAATCGCCCGTTCCGCTCTCCGCATCATACCGTCTCACCGGCAGGGTTAACTGGCGGCGGCAGCATACCGAGACCGGGAGAAATCTCGCTTGCGCACAACGGCGTTCTCTTTCTCGACGAACTTCCCGAATTTTCAAAAACCGCGATGGAAGTCCTTCGCCAACCTGTCGAGGACGACGCAGTTACAATATCCCGCGTCTCTGCCTCGCTTACATATCCCTGCTCAATCATGTTGGTCGCCGCGATGAATCCCTGTCCCTGCGGCAACTTCGGAAACCCGGTAAAACCCTGTAACTGCTCTCCGATATCCGTCAAGCGCTATCTTTCAAAAATCTCCGGTCCGCTCCTCGACCGGATTGACCTCCATGTCGAGGTTCTCCCCGTCGAGTATGAGTCCATGTCGGATACCGCGAAAGGGGAATCTTCAAAAGCGATCCGAGCCCGGGTTCTGGCTGCAAGAGCGATCCAGAAATCGCGCTACTCCGGTCTTTTGTTTCAGACCAACACAAAAATTACGCCATCGAAAATGGGTGAGTTTTGCTCTCTGACAAAGGAGGCGGAATCAACCTTAAAACTCGCGTTCGAAAGACTGAAACTTTCAGCGCGCGCCTACGATAAAATCTTAAAAATGTCCCGTACAATCGCCGATCTTGCCGGCGACGAAGTAATCGACCGCCACCACGTTGCCGAAGCCGTCCAGTATCGCGCGCTAGATAAAAAATACTGGAACCACTAACACACGCTTTCTCCACAAAATCGAGTTTCATTCTCGATCGGGATATGCTATACTGTGGTGGTTGACGGCCGGGTACTATAAGTTTCGGTCGTTTCAACTGATTACATCCCGGTGCGAACGTTTCGTCTCTCGTCTCGCAGGAGAACGCGCATGCTGCGCCCGGTTTAAGGAGAACACCCATGCTACAACTTATCAAAGATTACTTTTGGGTCTTTTTCGTCTCCATGCTCCCCATCGTCGAATTGCGCGGCGCGATCCCAATAGGTGTAGGCCTCGGACTTGATATTGTTCCGACCTTTATCGTCGCAATTATCGGGAATATTCTTCCGGTTCCATTTCTGATTCTATTTTCTAAAAGAATCCTGACATGGCTCGCAACTTGGAAGCATATCGGCCCTTTCTTCCAAAAGATCATTGATAAAGCTGAAAAACAATCCAAAAAAATTGGAAAATACGAATTTCTCGGTCTGATGCTCTTTGTCGGTATTCCCCTTCCCGGAACCGGAGCATGGACTGGATCTCTTGTCGCAGCTCTTCTTCAGGTTAAAACCAAAAACGCGATTCTCGCAATCTCTCTCGGCGTGATCATCGCCGGTATCATTATGTCGCTTGCTTCTGCAGGGCTGCTCGGCATCTTTAACGCCATCTTCAGCTTTTAGCAGATCGTTTTGTTTGGCACATATAGTCCAACGGAATTTTATTGGCATAACCTGTAATTACCTTCCAATTAATATGTAAATAAAAGGAACCCATTTCGGGTTCCTTTTTTCATTCTTTACTCAATTCCAATCTATACAACATCAATTCGAAAATAATACTGGACCCAACCGCGGTCATAGTTCGCCATAACTTTGTAAAAATACGCCCCCGGTTCGCTGGTTACATATCTCTCGTTATCCGCCTGATTAAAGATGATCGTGCTGTAGGATTCGCTTCGGTCTATCAGCTTTGAGTTGACCGTTTCCGAAAATTCGTACCGAAGCACTTCTCCGCCATGCAGCTGCGTTACAGGTACAAGCCCATCGTCAATCGCTGTCACAGCTCCCCCGTCGAGAACAGCCTCATCCCTCCCTGTCGTATCGCCAAACGCAAACTCCCAGTAGTAACTGCTGATATAAACGCTGACTTCCTGGCCGTCTGCCGTCACGCGAAGTTTCGGAATTGCATAGTCGGGATTCTTCCGGTCTATATAGTCTTTTAAGTAGTAAGAAAGAAACGCGGCCAGAGCGATCAATATAAGACCGACCAGCGCCCGCTTAATCCAGTTCCTTTCCTTCATCGCTGCTACTCCTAACCTCTCGTAAACTCTGACGTTATTATATCGGAAGCGGGAGGCAATATCAAATCCTATCCTTGATTCCTGCCATTTTCAAAAATCCGGTTCCCAGCAAGAAGATAGGTACTTCTCTGTTCGATGTTTCTCTCTTCGTCCCAATAAACTAGGTCAAATCCCTCTTTTTCAAATTCTGCTGTCAAAAAGATACCATTGATATGTTCCTCCTGGGAAAGAAGCAAACTGTCGTTATCTTTTTCGAAAAAGGAAATTGTGAACTGCTCTTCTGACGCCGAATGGATCAAAACCGTAAATGTGTCTATCTCCCCAACCA
>CAZGYK010000133.1:0-1863 GCA_964530485.1 uncultured Oscillospiraceae bacterium | reverse complement strand
TAGATTTAGTTCTCCATTTTCCGCCGAATACTGATTCCCGTTTAGCTCCATCTCAAACAGGCTTCCGCCAGAACGATATTCTTCTACCGCGCTCTCATCTTCTACCGCCATATCCGCCATCATCTCCGGCGCCATCGGAGTTATTGATGCGCCGGAAAACCCACCCGCTTCCACAATCTCTTCGCTCTTATTGCTAAACCAGTCTCCGCGGATTCCAAGCCCAATTCCTCCCACAAGCAGAAGAACAATACACGCCGCCAGAGGCAAAACCCTCTTGAGCTGAGCGCTCCTATTCGTTTTGCTATCTACTTTCTGGATTCGTTCCGCTTTCTTATTTATTGTGATCCCTGATAAATAGCGTTCCATATTTTCAGGCAAAAGCGAATCCGGAACCGGAACGTCAAACAGCGTTTTCAATTGATCGATATCATTGCCCAGCTCATGATAACTCATGACGTCCCTCCTTTCCGCTTTCCAGCAACGCGCGAAGCTTCAAAAGCGCGCGCTGCTGTTTGCTTCGAACGGTATTTGCATTCATCTTTAAAATCTCTGCAATATCCTTTGAAGGATAATTCGCTACGACCGCAAGAAGAACGATCTCCCGTTCTTCAAATGTCAGTTCCGAAAGAGCAAGAAGCATATCCCTGTTTTCGACCTGTTCAAACAGGTCGCCGGAACCGGGATCGACCTGATCGTCATCCAATTCTTCCGGACGGTTGATAAACCTCTTTTTCTTCTGACGTTTCACTTTATTGTGGAGAATCCTAAAAATCCAGCTTTTGAACCGCTCAGGATCGCGAAGTCCATGCATTCCCTGAAACGCGTCAGCAACAGCTTCCATCACGGTGTCTTCCGCATCTTCGGCGCTCCCGAGACAAAAATATGCGTACCGATACAGTTCTTTATAACACTGTGAATATAACTTAGAAAACGCCGATGCGTCCCCATCCCTCGCAGCGCTAGCGAGCTTCCCTGTCTCTGTCATATTCCGGGTCCTTCCATTAGAATAGTGCCTTTTATCTAAGATTTTGTTGCATCATAAAATGTGAAAGAAATATCAATTAAAAAACTAAAAATTCTTCATATCCTATTCGTATTTTGCCGATAATATACAGAATATTGAAAAACAGTAAAAAATAGTCTTGACCACTTTATCGATTTAATGTATTATTTGAGAGAAAACGCTGTTTTTTATTGCATTTTTCAACAAATAATGTATAGTATCTTTATACATTTGGAATTACTTTCCAGCAATTTGGCGAAAATTCGACTTATCCCCATTGTAATCGAAAGCAGCTTTTTTTTCCAGTTGTTCATGAACGGAAGGTAAAGAGAAAGAAAAACCTCATGATTGATCAACCACGTATTGGGGCGTCGTTGGCAAAAATGCGGAACATCAAAACAGAAAGGAAATGCGGATGAAAGCTACAGGAATCGTACGGAAAATGGATGAGCTCGGCAGGATTGTTTTGCCGATCGAGTTGCGCAGGCAGTTGGACATCAATGATCATGACGCTGTCGAGATTTATACCGACAAGGACATCATCATTTTGAAGAAGTACCAGCCAACTTGCATTTTCTGCGGAAGCGCTGACGACATCTCTGAGTACAAGGGAAAAAATGTCTGTGCAGAATGCAGAAGCGACATTAAGTAAGCGAAACAACAGAATACCTCTAAAGAGAGAAGTACCCGGTTAGATTACCCGGGTATTTTTATTTTTATAACATTCTGAACGCATAGCGCAAATTCAAGTTGCAGCATGATCCGGGGAATATGTTCTATCTCCATGATTCTTACAAAAAACGCTCCCTCGCATTCTTGAAGATAAAACCAAGTAAACTGGCGAATCATGTGATGTTTTT
>CAZGYK010000132.1:3350-4734 GCA_964530485.1 uncultured Oscillospiraceae bacterium | reverse complement strand
AAAAAATATTTATACATTAAAAGAGTCAGATAAAAAAAAACAACCCACTCTTTTCGCTCCTCGAATGGGGAGGTCTTTGTGGGTCCATTCTCGTTCTTTTGGTATCCATCAATCATTTTCAGGAAAAGACCGGGTATAATCTTTTCCTCTTTCTCTGGATTGTCTGCCTTTTCCTCTACATGCTTTTATGCGTCATTTATTTTGCGAAAGGGCGAGATTTATCTGTCCACAAAAAGCCATTCCTGTTCTTTCCTCTTCCTACTGTCGTTTTTCCGGTCTTAACATTTCTCTTTGTGGCGTTATGGATAAAGTCAATTCCGTTAATCCTCACCGATGCAGTTTTTGCCGCCGGACATGGCTACACCGTGTACAAACAAATTTATTAGAAACCAAAAGCCGCTGGAATATCTTCCGGCGGCTTTTTTGTTGAATAAAATTCGGTCTAGATGACTTCGAGATAATCTTTCGCCGGTAATTCAGGGAACGGCGCTGTCGGCAAAGTCTGATACCAATATGCGACCGACGCGATGTCGTCCTGAAGCGGCAGGTACCGTTTCCCGCTGCGCCAACCAAGCGCCTGGATGGTTACCCTGAGATCCTCTTCAAAACGGATTGGGTCGGTTATATGCCAGCGGTACATCCCGAACCGGAACTGGCTCTTATAGAGCGCATTTGGAACAATAACCTGAGGAAGACCGGAATAGGGAGTAGTGAACGCCGCGTAATGGTCATGTGTATGAGGGTCTTCAAAGTTGTAAGAACCACAGAAATAGTCCTCTGTTCCGGTTCCACAGATGGTTGGATAGTCTTTATCCCCATCCATAAAAAACTTGATCTCACCTTCACCCCACCACCGGTTGTTGTTGACTCCCCAGGCCATATAGGTTCCAACATACTGTCCCCGTCCCTCTATCCCATCAACGATGGTATAGACTTCCTTATAGGGAAGAGGGTTTACCCTTCTAAACTGTGCATGGAAATAGGCCGCATCCTCGTCAACTTCCGTCTCGGCATATGTGATCTGATAGTACATTCTGACCTGATCTTCATCGATGTTTTCAAGCGTAATCCGGCAGCTTTTTCGAAACGGCATATTCCAGTAACAGTTAAACGCGCTTCCCGGGTTGAGACAGACCGCTAGCGAAGAGATCTGGGCATATTCTCCCCATCCCGCGCAAAAAAAGTCCCCGACCGGACATTCGACCGATGGCTGCTCTTGTCCGTCCCAATAAATCCGAAGGATTGTATAGCGCCAGTTCCCGGTAGGCGTAAGCCAGATATGCTGGATTGCTCCGGGACCTTCTATTTCAGCAATCGTCCATGTCTCTTTCGCCGGAATATCAATATAGGGATTTACTTTCCATTTATTATACTTTCTTTTAAA
>CAZGYK010000132.1:0-3340 GCA_964530485.1 uncultured Oscillospiraceae bacterium | reverse complement strand
GTTCCAAGATCGCGCGCAGCCGCTCTCGCAAACCCATCCTCCAGTTTACACATTCCTCCGGCACCTTTTTTTCCATCATAGTTCTCCGGAGAAATCGACCGCGTTTTCGCCTTTGAGAGCCGATGAAGCGTTGCCATTGAATTTTCCAATCCGTTAAATTCCATCTCGACACCTCCGCCAAAGCATATACTATTTACTTCATTGTATGATGGTATCATGTAGTAGTCAATCATAAATCTTGACTCTTCCATCATGTCAGACATTATAATAACAAAAAATATTAGGAGGCTTTTCTATGGCGGTGTTTGATTATAAAAAGGAATACAAATATCTATATCTTCCCAAGCAACAACCGATGGTCATCGACATCCCGACAATGAGTTTTATCATGGTTGATGGAACCGGAGACCCAAACGGCCCGGAATACGAATCTGCAATGCAGGTTATGTACTCTCTCTCGTATACGATTAAAATGAGCAAGATGGGAAAGAATAAACCGGAAGGTTATTTTGACTATGTCGTCCCCCCTCTTGAAGGTCTGTGGTGGGGTGAAAAGGCCGACTTTATGCCCGGCGGCGACCGCTCAGCTTGGCGTTGGACATCAATGATCCGCCAACCTGAGTTTGTAACGAAAGATGTTTTCGACTGGGCGGTTGCGGAGTGTAAGAAAAAAAAGCCCGACGTGAACGTAGGTACCGCGCGTTTCGAGCATTTTACAGAGGGGTTGTGCGCCCAGATCATGCATATAGGTCCGTACTCTGATGAACAGACTACGATACAAAAGCTGGAGCATTATATCGAGGAAACCGGTTACAGCAATATGACATCCAACGTGCGAAAGCATCACGAAATCTATCTCTCCGATCCGCGAAAGACCGCGCCCGAGAAACTTAAGACCGTCATCCGACTTCCAATTGAGTAATGCAAATCGATTCCAACAATAACCGCAATTTACGCTCATGCTTAAACAAGAGCGTTTTCGATTGATAAGGAGCGGAGATTAACCCTTTCAGAAATGCATTACTTAAATCACAATTAAATCATCAGCTCACCCCAAAAATCCAAAAAAGGTATTCTGTTCCAAATGTCTTATGGTATAATGTCAAAAAGTGTCTATTAGATACTATGTGACATGCAAGAAGGTGGCGGAATATGAAACCGAAATCCTTTTTCAAAGACAAAATCAATTCTTGGGACGAAATTTGCCTTGACGATAGCAAAAGGCTTCGTACGAATGTGGTAATCTTCTCATTTTTCGCCTCTTGTGTTTTTCTAGTCATGTTTATTGTTCGAGCATTGATTTTTAAACGATTTATGGAACCACAATTCGTTATCTTAACGTGCATTTCCCTGATTGTTTTTTTTGTCCAGTTTCTATCAAAAAAATACTTATACCCCGTCGCCTGGTTGTTCGGTTTTATGGCACTATCGCTTACTTATTTTCTTTTTGATACCTTTAACGCACCATATTTTTACACCTTTATATGGGTATACCTGATTCCGATCATCGGGATCATCGTCGTACCATTTACCCAGAGTTTAATCTTCAATATCCTGCTTCTTGCTATTCTAAATTACCAGATCAGAACCGGAGGACCTTCCCAAATTCCGGACGACGGAGGCATTTTTCAAGCACTATTCACGATTTCGCTCGTATTCGAGATTATCTGCATTTATATGATTGACCATATTCGGTTTAAGACACACTCGAGACTTCGTGAAACAACAATCGAGCTTCGTTCTTTTGCGTTTATTGATCCGCTTACCGGAGTTTATAACCGCCATGCATTCCGCTCTCATTTCCATTCGGAAGACGCCCCTTCCTTTGGTCTGTCTGTTTGTATGATAGATATTGACTTCTTCAAAAAAGTCAATGACCAATATGGACATGATATTGGAGATCAGATTCTTCTACATATCGCATCAATAATCAAAAACAGCGTCCCCCCCAACGCCAACGTCTACCGCTGGGGCGGAGAGGAGTTTGTTGTTATCCTAAAAACATCAGACAAGAACAGCTCCGAAGCTCTATTTGAAATGATTCGAGCAAACTGCGAAAAGCAAATCTATTCGGAAAACAATCTAGAGATTCCGGTAACAGTTAGCCTTGGCGGCGCAACCGGAGCGGTTGATCTTACGCTTCACGACTGCATCAAACTTGCTGACGATCTTCTTTACGAGGCAAAGGGCTCCGGAAGAAACAAGCTGGTATTTCATTACTAACAAAAAAGCCCCCGCTTATAACGGGGGTTTTAATATTAAATTAAACTCGCATATCAAAATTCTGGCCAAGATGGGACGAAAGGGAAACATTCCTTGGAGGATTCGACTTCTCCATCATGTCTATCAGCCCAGCCATCTGCATCTCTACCGAATCCATAGTCTTCTTCATCGTCAAAAAACTGGCCCCATGTTCAATCGAACCAAACGACGCTCCGGTACCGTCTACATACATAGGTTTCTTCTCCCTTGTAAGTGTTTGTTACATTACACAACAATCAATTCCACTTTATTGTACATCATGTAACCGCAAAGGTCAACAGCAGAACTAACTTTGACTTTGTCCGGTATTATAATTCCTCCGCGGCAAAGATCCTCGATATGGTGATAATCGCTACCAGATGAATGCCGAAGATGCGGATATTTATTTGCCCACGCCAACGCCTTGTCGTTGTTGTTATCGTGTCTTAGTGAATTTCCGTTATGGACCTCAACCCCATGTAGCAAATAGGGGTCTCGCGGATGACAATAGCTTCGGTAAGGATGCGCTTGATAGAGCAGCGACCCCGCCTTTTCAACCTCGCTAAACAACCCCTCTTGGGTATAATGATACATTTTTGGATTCTCTTGAATAAACTCTTCGTCTATTCCATAGATGAGAAAGTCTTCCAATCCGTCTGAAAGACAGACTTCTACACCAAGAAGTATCTTAAGCCCAAATTCTTCTCCGGCTTCTTTCGCGATCCGATACCCTCTTAAGTAGCTATTGATTTTGTCTTTGGATGTTCCGCGAAAATCCTGCAATATACTTTCGTTAAAGTGATCGGTTACCACCAATGCGTCATATCCTATCCCGGCATACGCTTTAACCATCGTCCTTGCGTCAACGTGTCCACATGGGCTAACCTCGGAAGTATGCGCATGCATTTCAATCTTCATCTTAGTCTATTCCATTCCCTTTCAATTCGTGACAATATATCTTCAACCATTATAGCGCAAAGAGAGAAGTTGTCCAGTATCCTTGACAGCAGCCGTCTGCTCATATATTTTGTTTAGTAGTGCTGTTTTATTTGCTTAACGGCAGAAAACGACTCATGGACCTACATCTAAGACTCCGGAG
>CAZGYK010000131.1:2907-4757 GCA_964530485.1 uncultured Oscillospiraceae bacterium | reverse complement strand
CGGTGTTTCCATCGCATAGAACGGCCTTTTCGAAGCATGATAATGTGTCACGAAAACAAAGTCACTTCCTGTCTCGCTCTTGATAATGGAAGAGAGCAGCTTTTCTTCTTCAGGATCAAAATCATCCGGATCGCTGATCTTTCGCCCATACGTTTTTGCGATAAGATCCTTTGCTTTGTCAAAACGGATCGCTGGAATTTCGGAAACTTCCGGGATTTCAACAGCTAGAATCTCGAGCTCTTCTTGGTACTCTTTTTTTAGGAACCGGAACGTGTCTAGAATCATCGCCGTCTCTATTTCCATAATTTCATCGAAACTTTTTATGAACCCAATTTCAAGATCAACGCTGGTATATTCATTGAGATGTCTCGATGTGTGATGCTTTTCTGCGCGAAAAACAGGCGCAATTTCATAAACGCGCTCAAATACACCGACCATCGCCTGTTTATAGAATTGAGGGCTTTGTGCAAGGTATGCTTCCTGATTGAAGTAGTCCAACGAGAAAATGTTAGCCCCGCCTTCAGCCCCTTTTGATACGATCTTCGGGGAATGAATTTCGGTAAACCCGGCTCCTTCTAAATAGTTCCGGAATCCTCGGCAAATCCCCTCTTGAATCTTGAAAATCGATCGTTCTTTGCTGTTGCGAAGAGTGATCGGACGGTAATCAAGAAGCGTATCTAATGATACCGAAACTTCCCGGTTATTGATGACTACCGGCGGTTCCTCTTCGGGTTTTGAAATCACGGTATAGCTCCGGACGCGAAGTTCATAGCCGCTTCGGCTCCGCGGTTCCAAAATAACGTCCGCCTCAAATTTAACAGCCATATTGGGTCTCAATTCCGAAGCTGAGAACTTGACCTCCTCGTTCATGACGACGCATTGTAACAGGCTTCGCTTTGTCATTAGAAGCACAAAGGAAAACCCGCTCATCTCCCTGACTTTATAAATCATCCCATGAATCAAGACTCGTTGTCCGATTGCTAGAGGAAGCTCCTTTGCTTCGATGCTTCCGGATGTTCGCCCGATTGGTTGAATCATATTCATACGAAATCCTCCTGTATTTGTAATGAAATCATTCACAAATACGGTCGGTTCCGGCATTATCCAAATACCGCACACGATCACTTCCTTTCCAATAAAAATGCACCGATACAAAAAATGTACCGGTGCGGCAAAACAAAAAACGTTTGGCTCCACAGGTACAACAGACATCGGCGCCTGTCCTGTGGAAACCCACAAGTCAAGCGCTAGGCGTCAGCGTCCCTTTTGAACCAAACAATCATAAAATACTCCAGGTTTGCTTGAGATAACGTTATACTACCATTTCGAAAGGAATCGCGCAAGATAATCTATCACATCTCCTTAAACCCTTTCCCATGTACCTCGGTGGCATCCATCAAAATTGTAAACGAATCCGGATCAGAGTTTCTAATAACCGCGAGTGTCGATGATATTTCGCTTCTACGCGAAACGGTCATCAGCATTTTTTTGTTTCTTCCGGAATATGCCCCGACAGAATCGAGAATAGTAACTCCTCTTCCAAGCCGATTGACAAGTTCGTCGATAATCCTATCTGGGTTCTCGGTCACAATATAAATCACTTTAGCCCGGTCAATACCCTCTTGAATGACATCAATCGCCTTTCCGGCAACAAACAGCGTCACAACTGAATATAGGGCAACATCGACGTCTTGAAACACCACTACCGCAAAAACAATTACAACAGCATCTATCATCATCAGAAGCTGCCCGAGCGTCAAAATCGAGCGCTTCTTATGAATCATCAGCCCAATCAAGTCAGTCCCGCCGGTACTAATACCGCGCACAAGCAATAGTCCCATCCCAACGCC
>CAZGYK010000131.1:0-2897 GCA_964530485.1 uncultured Oscillospiraceae bacterium | reverse complement strand
GCCCATAAGAGCGCCTCCAAGAAATGCGGAGAGTAATATGTTCGAGGTATAAGGTGGAATCCACTGAATAAAAACGTCAATCTCAATCGATAATAGAAGCGTCGCGAAAATTGTCTTGGCAAGCGGTTTGACGCCAAACTGCTTTAGCGCGATCAACATAATCGGGATGTTGAAAAGAAGCGTCATCAAACCGACCGGCCATCCGGTAAGATGCCCAATCACTGTAGCGATACCTGATACACCGCCTGGCGCGATCCTGTTCGGGACCGTAAAGACAGCGATCGAGAAGGCTGTAACTCCGCTTCCAATTAAAATAAAAAGTGTATCCATCAATTCCGACTTGATATTTTTCCAAACATCATGAACTTCAAACACAAAAACGCCTCCGATTTACGAAGGCGTTTTAATGCTGCAATCTTATTTAAGAGAATTTCTCGCTATTTGCATTGCTTCAAACATTTTGTTGCAGAAACGGTCAAACTCAGGATCTTCAATCTGTTTTTCTCGGTGGTTCAAATAGTACTCTACACTTTCTCTTACCCCGACATCAAAACGGGTTTTCGCCGCAAAACCCGGAACAAGCCTTTTTAGCTTGCTGTTATCGAAAATGACAGTTGCCGCCTTATCCCCTAGGAGAGCGCCCTCAAAATCATAGCCATATGCCTTGCCTGCCTCTGCGATCAAGTCGCTTGGCGCATAGAACGGATGGTGCTTTACACCAAGAGCATTTGCTACCGATTCATAGACCTGGTTCCAGGTCAGCGATTCATCGGATGTGATGTGAACAGCGTGTCCGATTGCATGAATGTTGCCCATCAACCCAACAAAGCCCGCGGCAAAATCGCGGCTATGCGTCAATGTCCAAAGCGAACTTCCATCGCCGTGAATCAGGACCGGTTTTCCTTCCAACATCCTCTTGATAACTTGCCAGCTCCCCTTATTTCCGTGAATTGCAACCGGCAAACTCTCTCTGTTATAGGTGTGGCTCGGCCGAACAATCGTGACCGGGAACCCATCATTTCTATGATGGCTCATCAAAATCTCTTCCGAAGCGGCTTTATCCCGCGAATATTGCCAATAAGGGTTAACTAAAGGCGTGCTCTCGGTAATATAGGGGCTTCTTGCCGGTTTCTGATAAGCTGAGGCGGAGCTTATAAACATGTATTGCGAAGTGATACCCTGAAACACCCGGATGTCCCTCTCGACGTCAACCGGAGTAAACGCCCTGAAATTTGCAACAACATCGAACTGCATCCCCTTAACAGCGTGAGACACCCCCGTTTCATCTCCAATATCTGCAACCAGTTGTTTTGCTCCTTTCGGAAGTTCACGGTTCCCGCGGTTAAGCAGATATACTTCCCAGCCAGATTCAATCAACAATTCAGTAATTGCGCTACTTATCGTACCTGTTCCGCCGATCAATAAAACCTTCATTCTCTACTCCTCCTAGTAAAACACCCCGCAAACGCGGGGTGACATATTAACCTTTGTTGTCCTGCTGTCTTGCCTTGCCTCCGCGGAAGCTCTGGCGCGTATTCTTTACTTCTGTATAAGCCATCATTAAGACTTCCTCAGCCTTTTTAAGCGTTGTATCAGAGAATTCTAGAACAGCTCGCTCCGCTGCTCTCGTCTTGCTATGCGCCTCGCTCAACAATTCGTTCGCCTTCTCTTTCGCGCTGATCATGACTTCCTCTTCGGAAATCATTTTTCGAGCGCGGTCTTCCGCCTTTTTAATCAAATCCTCAGCTTCTTTTTTTGCGTCGCTCAGAATCTCTTCGCGGTCGGCAACGATTGCGCGCGCATCTTTGATCTCCTGCGGGAGATTCAACCGAATTTCATCAATCAGCTCGCGAATCTTCTCGATGTCGATCATGCGCTTCCCACCGGTAAACGGCAGATTCCACGCCTCTTCTAAAACATCGTCAATCCGATCCAGATACTTATCTACCGCCATATCACTTTCCAACCTTTCTCAGACGTTCTACTATATCATCCCGAATCTCTGCGGGAATAAAACGTGAAACATCGCCGCCGAACGAAGCAACCTGCTTGACTATACTAGAGCTAAGATACATATATTCTCCGCTCGTATTGAGGAATAACGTTTCCATCTCCGGGTTTAACTGCTTATTGGTCAGCGCCATTTGAAACTCATATTCAAAGTCCGAAACTGCCCTGAGACCTTTGACGATTGATGCCGCGCCCTTAAGCTTTACATAATCGGAGAGCAGCCCGTCAAAGCAATCTACTTCAACATTGTCGAGATGTTTCGTGATACGTTTTACAAACCCAACCCGCTCGTCAACCGAAAACACAGGGTGCTTGTCGGGATTGGTCAAAACTACGACGATCAACTTGTCAAACAGTCGGCTAGCTCTCTCGATGATGTCGAGATGTCCTTTGGTCGCGGGATCGAAACTTCCGGGGTAAATGGTCGTTTTCATTCCTCTGCCTCCTCGCCTTCTTCTCTATTTCGATAAACCCAAATACAGGTTTGTCCATACTGGTAACTCTTATTTAATACTACTTCCCCGGCTTCTTCCGGCATCGTAACGTTTCTTTCCGTCTCGCATACAAGAAAACCGCCCTCCGAAAGTACATCTGATGCGCGCCGTACGGCCTTCTTCGCTAAATCGAGATGGTACGGAGGATCAATAAATATAACATCAAACATTCCGTCAGCTCTTGCAAGGTAACGAAAGGCATCGCTCTTAACAACTTTCGCTTTATCCGTAAACTTCGTCTTGCTAAGATTCTTACGAATCACTTGAATACTGTCGTCGCTGCCGTCTACGAAAACTGCCGAACTCGCTCCGCGGCTTAAGGCCTCAATTCCGAGCTGACCGGAACCGGCAAACAAATCCAAAACCCGGGCCCCAGGTATATGAAACTGAACC
>CAZGYK010000130.1:0-4886 GCA_964530485.1 uncultured Oscillospiraceae bacterium | reverse complement strand
GATCCAGACCCGGATCCAAATCCGGACCCAGACCCAACTCCCGATCCAGACCCGGATCCTGATCCTGATCCAACTCCAGATCCGAAACCGGATCCCGATCCGACGCCAACCCCGGATCCGACTCCGAATCCTGATCCGATTGTTCCGGAATCGAGAGGACCGCTTGGAAGCCTTCTTGATCAGATTCTTGAAGACAAAGTCCCGATGGGCGGGTTCAACATTGCAATTGCGTGGTCTTTATTGAACTTGATCATGGCGATACTCGCGATTTTCAATTCGATTGTCCTCTTTGCAACTTCCTTTAAGAGAAAGCAAAAAGTGGAAGCGGAAGAGATGGATGATGAGGATAGGCATGAAAAATACAAACGAATCCTTACGCTTCGTATCATTACGATCCTAGTCGGTATTATCCCGGGTATCCTGTTCCTGATACTTGAAAATATTCGCCTTCCGGTTGTTTGGATTACCCAGTGGACTCCGATCATTGGCCTGTTCTTTATCGCTCACATGATTCTGGTGATTGTGCACTTAGCGGTGAAGAAAAAGGATAAGCAGGAAAATGATGGTCTTGATTATCAGAATAGCGAAGCGAATGCCCAGATCTAAAGGCGACTGACCGATTGATATTTTTGGCTGTCCTACGCAACGCGTGGGACAGTTTTTCATTTGTTAAGCATTTAGACGCGAAGAGGCTGATTTTGGAACTTTTATACTGGTATTTTTCGGTAAAATGTCGCATTTTTTTTGAATAAGTGGTATAATAATTAGTACAGTATTTGATAATGATTTATTCAGAGGAGTATTTCATGGTGGAAGAAAACAAAAATGAATTCAAGGAAACTGAGAATTCCGTTGAAACAATAGAAGCGGCTTCGAATAAGAAAAAGGGGAATGGCGCAAGACTTTTGATCCGAATCTTGGTCGTCGTCGCTATTATAGTAGTTGGTGTATTTCTAATACTCTGGATAGTATCGCGCGCAGCGAAATATGAAATCATCGGCGCTATGTTGGATCATATGTTTGGCGAGCTTGACCTTATGTGGAAACGCATTAATAATTGATTAGAGGAAGAAAAGGAGGAGAGCGGAGGATGGAACAAAAGGAAGCAACAGCGATTGAAAATACCAAAACCGGTGATCAGATTACATTAAAGGATGAGGCATCTTTAGGACAGCAGCCGCCGAAGAAAAAAGGGAAGGGCGGGAAGCTTGTTCTGAAGATTATCATTTGGCTACTCGTGATTGGAGCTGTCGTATTTTTCACGTTGTTTTTGGCTGCGAAAATTGGACAATTTAAGTCAATCGGAGATATGCTTCGCTGGATTCAAGGACAAATCTGAAAATAATAAAAAAGAGGTATCGTTTGATGCCTCTTTTTTGTTGGTATCATTTGTTGAGAATCCACAAAAATGTCTGTAAAGTTTATTGATTAAGCTGATAGACAAAAGCGCAGCAGGCACAATATAATAATACTGGTAGCCTGTAAAAATGTCCAAAAAACGACAGAATTATTTGCCTATTTGCACATTGGATGTTGTTCGAGAACAGGATAACAAAAGGATAGTTATATTATTACATTATTATTGTGAAGTAAGGAGAACGAAATGTACAAAGAAATTCTTACCCTTGGCGTAGCGCCGACAAAGCGCGGATTTTTGAGCATGGAAGAGGCAAAGCGTCAGAAAGACCGTTTCATGAAAGTTGTTCGCTCAATCAATAGCGATATGGTTCGTATCGTTGACCTCGACGATATCTGTGAAAACGGAATCATGTGGGATATGAAATTGGTCCCGGCAGCTGTTGACAAATTTTATAAAGAAAAAGTTGACGCAATCTTCTTCCCGTTCTGCGACTTTGGTGAAGAGTCTGTTGTCGCTTCCATCGCCAAGGAATTCAAAGTTCCAGTATTGGTTTGGGGTTCAAGAGATGAAAAGCCAAATACGGACGCTGTTCGCGGACGCGATACCCAGTGTGGTATGTTTGCGGCGACAAAGGTTCTTGCGCGCCATGGCGTAAAGTACAGCTACATCTACAACGTAGATACAGACAGCAAAGAGTTTGCGGCCGGATTTGACCGTTTCCTCCGCGTTGCTGCCGTCCTTAAGAGCCTCAAACACCTCCGTATCGCGAAGGTCGGAGAGCGCCCGGTTCCGTTCATGAGCGTTATGGCGAACGATGCCAACCTCCTCACAAAGTTCGGAATTACGGTAGTTCCGATTTCTCCTTACAACATTGTAAAACTTGCCAACGAAATCGTAGAGAAGAATGACAGCGATTTCCAGGCATACTACAAAGATTTGACCGGCCGTATGGATATTGCCGATACCGGCGAAGAAAACGCGAAGAAAGTTGCCGCTCTTCGTATCGCGATCAAACAGTTGATGGAAGAGCAACAGTGCACAGCTGCGGCGATGCAGTGCTGGCCGGCGTTCCCGGAACTGATCGGATTCTCACCCTGTACAGCGATGGGCGAACTTGCTGACCTCGGCTATCCGGCATCCTGCGAGACCGATATGAATGGTGCTGTTACAATGGCGATCCTTCGTGCGTGCTCGATGTTTAAGGACGCAACATTCCTCGCCGACCTCACAGTTCGTCATCCGGAAAATGACAACGCGGAACTCCTTTGGCACTGCGGACCGTTCCCGTATTCTTTGAAAGACCCGAAGAGCAATGCGCGTCTCGTTGCTGCGCAGGAACGCTTTGAATTAAAAGACGGCGATATTACGGTTGCCCGTTTTGATGAAGTTGACGGCAGATACGTCCTGTTTGCCGGCGAAGGCAAAAAGGTTAAAGGACCGGAAACCAACGGGACCTACGTTTGGTTCGAGGTTGACGATTGGAAGCGCTGGGAAGAGAAGCTTATCTTTGGACCGTACATTCATCATGTCGGCGGCGTATACGGCAAGTACCTTCCGGTTCTTCGTGAAGTTGCACGTTATCTTGGAATTGATTTTGACAATGCACACGAACAGGGCATCAACAGCCTGTAAACCTTAGTAAATAATTATCAGGAGGTCCGACAGTGTCTTCTATGGAACGTTTTGGTACGCTTTCGAATGGCGAAACCGTTTGGATTTGTACAATAGGCAACAAAAAGGGGATGAAGGCAAAAATCATCTCTTATGGCGGCATTATGCACAGCGTCCTGCTGAACGACGGAACCGATGTCATCCTCGGTAAGGAGACACTGGACGATTACCTGACCGATCCGAGTAACTCAGCCGCAGTTATCGGCCGGGTTGCGAATCGGATTGGGAATGCAAAATTTGAGTTAAATGGAAAAACGTATACTCTCGTTGCGAATGATCGCGGCAACTGTCTTCACGGCGGCGGCGGTGCTTACGCGATGCGCAATTTTACGGTTGCAGATATCAGCGCTAACAGCGTAAGGCTAGCGGTTTTTGATAACGGTGAGGGTGGATTCCCCGGCGAAGTGGACATCACGGTTCGGTATACTGTTACAGAAGAAAATGAATTGCAAATTGAGTATCACGCGGTGGCTTCGGAAGATACCCCAATTAACCTGACGAACCATGTCTACTTCAATCTTGCAGGTCAAGGCAGCGGCTTGATTGATAATCAGGAACTGAAGATTTGTGCCGATTTCTATACACCGGCTGACCAGAATGTCCTTCCTACCGGAGAAATTGCCAAGGTAGCGGGTACTCCGTTGGATTTCCGCGATTTCCGTGGTCTTGGGAAAGCGATGAAGGATCTCGAAGATTCCGGCTGTGTTCTCGGCGGATTTGACCATAACTATGTGTTGGATGGGTTTGGGTATCGACTTGTTGCGGTCGCAAGAGACCCGGCGAGCGGCAGGTATATGGAGACATATACGGATCTGCCCGGCGTTCAGCTCTATACGGCCAATCACTTTTCTGGTAAAGCCGGGAAAGAAGGAGCCGTATACCATAAGCATTCCGGGTTCTGTCTCGAAACGCAGTTTTATCCCGACTCGATCAATAGATCCCAGTTCCCCAGCGCGCTTCTGAAAAAGGATACCGTTTTTTATACGAAAACGGCTTACAGGTTCGGCAAAAACTAAGCGCACCGGAAGTTCTAATTACGAGTTGCGTCATGTCAAAAAATCAGATGATATTTCGGACGAATCAATTTGTTGATTGCAGGTGTTTTCGTTTGGGAGAAGCGATATTGTTCAGACGAAAATGCCTAGACAAACGCCGGAATTTCATTATAATGAAAAGCAGCGGTTTTATGCGATTAGATCATGCTGTAAACAAATTCTGATTGGATTTTTTAGAATTCAGATGTTAGTTTTGGCGTTCCGGAATTTATGAAAAATACCAATGTCATTCATTTTTACGCACATAATATCAAGGCATATTGCACGGTTTGATATATGTTATCATTATTAAAGGAGTATAGAAATGGTTCAATTTAAGCAGGATAATTCAGTTGTTCTCGGCTATATCCCCATTCGACGCGATGCATTTCCAGTTTCGACATCCGGTCCTGTACGCGATGCGATTCGCAAACGCGTAGACGGAATTCTCAAAAACATTGACGATGTAAAGCTTGTCACAATTGATGGCGTAGTTGATGATGGTATGCTTTGGGATACCCGCGATGTTCAGAAAGTCATCGATCTGATGGTTGCAAATAAAGTTGACGCTCTCTTCTTTCCGCATTGTAACTTTGGTCAAGAGGAAGTTGTTGCGAAAGTTGCGTATGGCGTAGGAAAACCCGTTCTTCTCTGGGGCCCCCGTGATCCGGATCCCGAAACATCAGGAGGAGCAGATTCCGTTGGCCCGCGCGACTGGGATACACAGTGTGGTCTATTCGCAAGCGCACGTGCCCTGAGCCGCTGGAAAGTTCCGTTTACCTACATTGAAAACTGCTGGGTTGATTCTCCTTTAATTGAGT
>CAZGYK010000129.1:0-4942 GCA_964530485.1 uncultured Oscillospiraceae bacterium | reverse complement strand
AAACTCCTTGAGATAACTGCGCAGATTATTCATGCGGTAATCCTCCCGGTCGATTGATTGGCCAAATGTTTTACCTATTATATCACATCCGGAATACAGGAACCAATGAAAAAACCGCCGCTGCGAAAGGCAGCGACGGCGACAGGATTTGTGAGCCGAAAACGAGGGTTTAATCTCAGGTTTTTGACCGAAAACACAAAGAGGTGACTTTGGTTTATTTTGGAGAACCGAAGAAGAACAAGGCAATTGTTCCCGGACCCGCATGACTTCCGACGACCGGTCCGATCATTCCGATGATCACATCCTTCGGCGAAAAGCGCTTTATGATCTCGTTTTTCATATAGAGACAGTCCTCTTCACTGTCAGCATGGCTAAGAAAGACAGTTTGTTCGCCGATATCTTCGGCAGTAGCGGCGATCTTAGAGAGCAAAACCTCGAGAGCTGCTTTGCGTCCGCGCGCCTTTTCGGTCGGAACGAGTTTTCCTTCCTCGCTGACATGCATGATCGGTTTGATGTTAAGTACGCCGCCAATAGCTGCTGAAGTTCCCGAAATACGGCCGCCGCGCTTTAAAAAATTCAGGTCATCAACGGTGAACCAATGGCAAACCTTATCGCGAACCGATTCTGCCCAGAGGGCGATGTCCTCCATCGCGAGTCCTTCCGCTTTCTTCTTTGCGGCGCTCCAGACCAACATTCCTTCGCCGAGCGACGCCGCGCGGGTATCGACAATTCGGATGATGCGGTCCGGGTAGGTCTCTTTTAACTCGGTTGCAGCGATTGTTGCGTTTTGCATCGTTGTCGTAAGACCGGAGGAAAAGACAAAATAGAGGATATCGGTGCCTTCCTTCAGCACCGGCTCGAAATTTTGAATAAACCGCTCGGGATTGATTACAGCGGTTTTCGGAATTTCACCTTCTCTGGCCAGGCGATAGAAATCTTTTTTTGAGAACTCGCGATCGTCGGGATAATCAAGATAGGTCTTTTCTTTAATTGTAAAGTCGGTTGGAACGACAAGAATATCCATCGACTGAACAAGATTATTCGGTAGGTCGGCGGTCGAATCGGTCATGATCTGAAATTTTTGCATCAAATAACCTTCTTTCAAAACTATTAAGATTTCAATTATACACCTAATTCGACATCTATTCAATTAAATTTGGTGGTAAAATATGTAAGTGCTTGATGCGTAAGTCGAAGATTTACCGTACAATAGATTTGCGCACTTGGCAAATGAAGAATAAGGAGATAGGAATGAAACGGTTCATAGCAGTTGTTTTGGTTGTTCTTGTATGCGCGGGGTTGTTTGCATCATGCTCGGGTACGACAGACAAGATCGGGGAAGAAGTAAGTAAACTAACTGGTGAAGTAAAGGTAAAAATGGAGGGAGTTCTAGATTCAATCAAAACTTGGGAACATAAGGAAGCTGGGAATGTTGAGACAGCCCTCAACGACCTAAAGGCTGAAGTTGAAAAAGTAGAGGCTGCCATTGGGTCAAAAGAGAAAAAGATGAATGAAGCGGTTAAAACTGCACTTGACGACATCAAATCAGAGATTGTCAAGATCGAGACCGATATTAAGGACGGAAAGTTGAAAGAATGGGGCGATCAAGAAGCCGAAGCAGTGAAACAAAAACTAAGCGAACTGAAAACCAACCTTGTAGCCGAATTTGAGAAAATCAAATCTAAGTAGCAAAAAAGCCGCCGGAAGGCGGCTTTTCTATTTGTGAATGTCAAGCGTTTAGCAAATTACGAATCGCGTAATTTAAAACGGCTGATGATATTATGTAAGAGCTGCGCTTGAGAAGACATCTCTTCTGCAGATGCGGCAGACTCTTCGGCGGTTGCGGAGTTTGCCTGGACAACTCCGGAAAATTCTGTAATCCCGGTTGTGATTTGGGCAATTGCCTGATTTTGCTGTTCGGAGGAATCGTTGATCTCGTTCATCGCCTGCGCGTTGTGAGAAGCAATTTCATTCACTGACATCAGGATTTCTTTCGTTGCCTCGGTCAGTTTGGTTCCATCATTGACCTTTTCGATACTGTTCTTGATGAGGTCTGCCGTTTCTTTCGCAGCTTCAGCGGATTTTGAGGCAAGCGCGCGGACTTCAGCTGCGACCACCGCAAAGCCTTTGCCGTGCTGGCCGGCTCTTGCCGCTTCGACGGCGGCGTTCAGCGCAAGGATATTTGTCTGGAACGCGATTTCGTCAACTACTTTGATTACGCTCGCGATGCTCTCTGAACTGGCATTAATTTCCTGCATCGATTCGGCCAAACTATTCATCGATTCCATACTGCGTGCCATCAGGTCGCTCGACTGGATGGTTTCGGCATACGCTTCGGAGGCACGTTTGGTGTTATCTTCAGATTGATGGAGAACATCCGAGATAGCCGCCGAGAATTCTTCGAGGGTTGCGGCTTGCTCAGTTGATCCGGAAGCAAGAAGCTGGGCACCGCTTGCAATCTGGTCTGATCCGGCGGCGACCTGGTCACTGCTCATACGGATTTCTTCAAACATATCGTTGAGGTTATCCAACATTTTGGACATCGCGATACTCATTGTATCATCGGAGCTTCGTGGGGTGACTTCAAGGTCGAGATTGCCGTCTGCCAGCCTTGCAAGAAGTTCGGACTGCTCTTTTGTATGAGAGGCCATTTCGGTAAATGATTTTGCCAACACACCGATTTCGTCCTCGCGATCTGCCATATCAAGATCGACATCCAGATTTCCAAGAGCCAGTTTGTCAGATGCATTTTTGATGATTCCGAGTGGTTTCCCGATACTGCGGTTCATAAGGTATACGCTGACGACACCACCAATCGCGCAGAAAGCAATGATTGAAAGGATGATGCGGAGCATAAAGGAGCGGGAGGCCGAAAGAACCTCGTCAACATTGACGTCAACGCCAACGACGCCGACGACATTTCCGTTTGAATCGGTAACCGCGGCAAAACCAGAGACCATATTGCCGAACTCACCGGAATTGTAGATACTTGTCGTAGTTGCATTTCCGGTTTCGATTGTTTCGAACATTTCGTCTGCGTAGGTATTTTCACCATCGATAATAAGAGGTTCTCTGACACCGAGGTCATATTCTTCGTCGTCTACGCTGGGATCAAATCCCTCAATAAAATATGTCATCTCGGAATCGAATTCCGCATCGAGAACATAAATATAGCTGACGCCGGTCCGCACCTTCATTTCATCGATGCTGCGCTTGGCGTAATACCATGAGTCGGATTTTTCCATAGAATCAATTACATCATGGAAATCGTCACCGTCGACAACGGAGGAAGCTGAATCGGCGATTGCAACTGCACGGCGTGCATTTGCAGCGATGGAGTCATTCATAAGTCCGATACAGACAGCGCTGATAACGACAATCGCGATCAGCAGCATAGAAATTTTCAGAGAAATGGATTGTTTGATCTTTGTCATCATGATGGCTCCTTGAAAATACAATCGGTTTTATGGAAATATTGATGAATCGAAAAAAAGGTATTTTTCAGAGAATATTCCCATAACAAACCAATCATAACAGATTTTTTGAAAAAATGAAATAGGCGAAACCGGAAAAGGCATTACGTGATAATGATATAAATCTAGGTAGTAATTCGCGCTGATAAACGTTAGACCTCTAAGAACCTTCGCACAACAAGTGAGGTGTGGAAGCTCGGCGATTGATAGGATAACAATGGTAGAGTATAGTATTATATTAGTAATACATATTTATGTAGCTGAGGAGATAAAGCATGGACATTGCAATCGAGACATTTGACAAGTTGAGTGGGAAGACGGTCTATGAAATACTGAAATTGCGGAGCGAAGTGTTTGTTGTCGAGCAATCCTGCCCTTACTTAGACATTGACGGGAATGATGAGGAAGCCTATCATGTTTTGTTGAGAAAGGACAATGAATTAGCCGCTTATTGCCGGATACTCAAAAAAGGGATAACGTTTCACGAGGCTGCGATTGGGAGAGTTGTCACTGCGAAAAAGTTTCGCGGAAAAGGATACGCAAGAGCGGTTATGGAACATGCTTTAGATTTTATTACAGGGAAGATGGGAGAAACGGAAGTCATGATCTCTGCCCAGGTATATTTGAAGCCGTTTTATGAAGGACTTGGGTTTCAGATCGAGTCAAAAGACTACCTTGAGGACGGGATTCCGCATTGTGACATGAGATATAGCCTTTAGTCACAGAAAAAAATGCAAAAAAGTTATAAAAATAATTAAGATAAGTGGATTAGTTGAAAAAATATTCATATTTAGCAGTGGAATAAGACCAAATGATTGACGAAAAGTTAACAAAATATTGCGAATATAGGACTTTTGTTAAAAAAGTTAAAGGTTTATTTGCAATTTATACAGTAATTTCAAAAAATATCCATCAACTTTCCGAAAATTGGAGAAACTACAAATTCGATCATATTATTGCCATAAAACTTCCTATTTGTAACTGAACTGTGACTATAAAGGAATAAAATGTTGACATAACTTGAAAAGTTGTTTTCTTTCAAGAGTATGAACAGGTTCTACAAATTTGATTGGGGGTCTTAGCATGAACAGACCATTGAAGAAAGTATTGGCTATCGTCACGATTGTGATTATGCTGATCAGTATGTTCCCGAGCTACGCATTTGCCGGGAATGAAGATCTGCCTGAATGCAATCACGCATGTGGCGAGACCTGTAACACGCCGGACGCTTGTAAGCACGCCGAGTGTACAGCTGAAGCTTGTTTGGTGGCAACGCCAACAAAGGCTTGCGCGCATGACGCAGATTGTAAGGTTGTTTGTGATGACACAAACAACTGCAATCACGTCTGCAGCGATACATGTAAACCTGCGGTAGTACCGTGCGCACACGATGCGGATTGTACAGTCGTTTGTGATGTGTATGAATTCAAAGCGGACGGCACGGGTGTTTACACCATCTTCGGGGACGT
>CAZGYK010000128.1:1929-4971 GCA_964530485.1 uncultured Oscillospiraceae bacterium | reverse complement strand
ACGAAACGATTAAAGTAGAAGATCTCGTGAGTATCCGGCTGGATGGCGAACGTATTCTCATGCGTTGGTTCCGATGTTAATGGACGATTATAGCGAAATTCGGTTGGTTGATCTTCGATATCTGAATACGCCAGCTATTTATCCGATGATTGAGATTTCAAACTATGATACAGCTCTTTTCCTTTATAGTACGGATGTTTTTGGTCATCAACTGGGCGCTGGGAAACTAGCAATCTATGATCCCGAATTACAACAATAAGGTAATACAAACCAAAAGGCCTGGGAAACCAGGCCTTTTCTTATTGCCATTTAGCGCGTAGCAACGTATGATAGAACTATTGTAAAACGGTAGGGGTGAAAAAATGTCTCACATAGATTCGTATATCCGTTTCATTGAAGAAATTGAGGGATTGAAGTCTGTTACTCGTTCCTCCTACACGCGAGCGGGGAGAAGCGAAAGTACAGCGGAACATTCCTGGCGTCTTGCTGTTCTCGCGATGGTATTCCTGAATGAGTACCCTGAACTTGATCCAATTAAGGTTTTTAAGATGGCCCTTATTCATGATATTGGGGAATTGTATGATGGAGATACCCCCGCAATTGAGATGCCGGATGAAGATGAAAAGTACGAGAGAGAGAGTTCTGCATCTAAGAAGGTTTATTCGTTACTTCCCATAAATCAAGCGAAGGAGTATCTGTCTATCTTCGAGGAATATAACGCTGCAAAGACGCCGGAAGCGAAATTTGTTAAGGCGTTAGATAAAGCTGAAACAATTCTACAGCATAACCAGGGATTGAACCCCTTAGACTTCGATTATGATTTTAATCTTGACTACGGGAAGCAATATTTTACTTATGATCCTTTGATGCGAGAGTTACGAGAAATTCTGGATCAGAAAACAAGAAAACGGGTGGAAGAAAGTAGGCTAACAGATAAATCGAATGACTGAAACTGACAACCAAAAAATGAATATCAGAGGTTTTCTCTTTATCTGTATTTCAATGTTCTTTTCGAGAGCGGTTATGCAGATGCAGAGTACTGTGTTCCCGCTATATATTGTCGATGAGCTGGGACTACATAAAGCGGTAGCCGGCATGCTTGGATCCGCTGCTTCGGTTGCGTCCATTTTTATGCGCCCATTTATCGGTGCGTTGATTGACAAAGGAAAGGCAAAATATGCCTTTATCGGAGGCGCAATTTTGTTCACGATATCCGTTTTTTTTAGCGGATGGGTAACGGCGTTGCCACTATTGTTTTTGTTTCGATTTACTTATGGTGCGGGTCAGTCGGTACAGACGACGACTGGAAGTTCCGTCGCCACTCAGATGTTCCCAGAATCACGAATGAAGGAAGGATTGGGCTATTTCGGCTTAACTTGGTCGGTATCGCAGGCGTTCGGGGCGGTTTTTGCTCTTGCTCTTGTTGCGGCAGTTGGATTCCAAAACCAGTTTTTTATCACAACCGCAATTATGATCTTTTCGCTGTTCTTTGGGTTTTTAGTAAAAATCCCGGAAAAGAAGCCTACTTCAGTTCATGCCGAGGAAGAACCTCAGGCCGTACGGAAGTGGTGGGAGCGGATTATTGAACCCTCCGCAATAACGCTTGGAGTTGTGATGCTTCTAACGGAAATCGCAATGTGTACAATCGGTACGTATCTCCCAATCCGCGCGGCTGAACTAGAGATCGGGAATATCGGCGTGTTTTTTACCGTTCAAGCTGTTCTGATTACTGGAATGAGAATGTTTGGCGGACGTTTGACGCAAGGCAAACGAGAGATCCCGGCCTTTATCGCATCACTTGTCATTATCGTCTTTACGATGTTTGGACTCTATTTTGCAACAAAGCTATGGCATTTTATTGTGATTTCTGCGATCTATGGATTTGCAAACGGAAATGTCTTTATCTCGATACATACCATGATTGTGATGAATGCTCCGAAAAACAAACGCGGAATGGCGCATTCGACGTATTATCTTTCGAACGATGTAGGGGCGATGATCGGAATGACCCTTTGGGGCGTTGTCGCAGATATTATTGACACTAGGACGATTTATCTGTTAGGTGCATTTTTGCCGGCAATCGCTTTAATGATATTTTTACGATATATTCCAAGACTAAGAGCAAATAAAGAGGGGGAGGCGTAAAGCCTCCCCCTTATACATCGAGAATCAGTTCAACAGGACAATGGTCGCTTCCATCGGTTTCCGGGTGGATCACTGAGTCAACGACGTTCGGCATAAGTCTATTGGATACAAGAAAATAGTCAATTCTCCATCCAACATTGTTAGCCCTAGCATTCGCGCGAAAGCTCCACCAGGTATAGGCGTCGCGGCGTTCCGGATAAAGAGTACGGAACGTATCTGAGAACCCGGAACGAAGCAGAGTCGTCATCTTTTCACGTTCTTGGTCGGTGAATCCAGGGTTTAACCGGTTCGACCGAGCGTTTTTAATGTCGATTTCCTGATGTGCAACGTTTAGATCGCCGCAAATCACAACGGGATTGTTTGAGTCAAGAGTCTTCAGATATTCTCTAAAATCATCTTCCCATTCCATCCGGTAGGGAAGGCGTTTTAGTTCATGTTGCGAGTTGGGTGTATACACATTGACGAGCGTAAATGTATCGAAATGCAGCGTGATAACGCGCCCTTCTTTGTCGTGTGAATCAATCCCGATCCCAAGATGAACTTCATTCGGCTTTGTTTTAGTGAAAATCGCGGTTCCTGAATAGCCCCGCTTGACAGCGCTATTCCAATACTCATAGTATTCAGGAAGATCAATTACCGCCTGTCCCTGCTCCATCTTTGTTTCCTGCAAGCAGATGATATCCGGGTCAAGTTTTTTGATTGATTCAATAAAACCTTTTCCTAGGCAGGCGCGAAGACCGTTTACGTTCCATGACACTAAATTCATATCTTTCTCCATGAACATTTTTTATCAGTGTACCACAAATCAATAGTGATTCAAATAAAACTAAAATAGCAGCTTGTTGAAGCTGGTGAGATGCGATATGATAGAAGAAAATGAGGGAGTTTATATGAAAA
>CAZGYK010000128.1:0-1919 GCA_964530485.1 uncultured Oscillospiraceae bacterium | reverse complement strand
ATTACGGACGTAGCATCAAAGATTGAATACCCGATACGCATCGCTCAATTTGGTCAAGGGAATTTTTTGCGTGCGTTTTCAGACTATATGATTGATGTCTGTAACGAGAAAACCGATACCGGGTTGGGTATTGCGGTTTTGAAAAACACGAAGGCTGGAAATCTTGATGTTTTGCGGGGCCAAAATCAATTATTCACAGTATATCTTCAAGGGATTCGAGACGGAGAAGTCTTTCAGGAGGGCCATATCATCCGATCTATCCAGACTTGCTTGTCCTGTTACGATGATTTCGAAGAATATCTCAAGCTAGCGGAATGCGATACCTTACGCTTTATTATCTCGAACACGACGGAAGTTGGGATTAAGTTTCACCAGGACGATAAACTCGATGACTGTCCACCGGAGGGGTTTCCTTCAAAACTGACCCAGTTCTTATACCATAGGTTTTCTTTCTTCGCTGATCCAAGTAACTACGGGTTGGTTATCATACCCAATGAATTGATTGATGACAACGGAATTGTCTTAAAAGACTGTATCCAAAAAACCGCGGAACATTGGAAGCTTCCGGATGCCTTTATAGAATGGCTCAATGAATCCTGTGTTTTTTGTTCGACGTTGGTGGATCGGATTGTCACCGGTTTTCCCTCTAACAATGAGGAGATTTTTCAACATATCGGCTATTCGGATCAACTCTTGGATGTTGGCGAACCTTATGCACTTTGGGTCATTGAAAGTGCAAAAGATATATCGGACGAGTTTCCGCTAGATAAAGCGGGAATGCCTGTGCTGTTTACCAATGACGCAAAACCTTACCGGGACCGCAAAGTAAAACTTCTAAACGGTTCTCATACTGCTAGCGTTCTTGCAGCGTCGCTGATTGGAATTTCAACAGTATCTGAGATGATGGAGCAGCCATTATTTCTCGATTATTTGCGCGGCATACTTTGGAATGAAATCATCCCAACGATTGATCTTCCAAGAAATGAACTTGAGGAATTTGCGACATCTGTGTTCGAACGATTTCGAAACCCGTTTCTGAATCATGCTTTATCGTCGATAGCAGTTAATTCCGTTGCCAAGTGGAAAATCCGATTACTGCCAAGCCTTAAGGCGTATTACGCGTTGGAAAAAAGAATACCTGTCGGAATTGCTTTTTCTCTTGCGGCGCTTCTAGCATACTATGGACCCAACAATGAAAAATATTCACCTCATGAAGTGAACGACATTCCCGAAGTAATGACGTTTTTTAGTCGTATTGCGGCTGAAGAAAACTATATTGAGCAGGCGATGCGTAACGCAGATCTTTGGGGAGAAGATTTGACTGAGTACTCGGGTTTACTTGAAACAGTAAAAAGCTTATACGATAGAATCTGTAACGACGGCGTAGCGTTCGCAATCGAAACCGCAACAAGAGAGATAGTAGGTGAGACTGAATGAAGAATTCTATTGTTATACAGGATAATGACAGCGTAGCGGTTGCCTTTCGTACAATCCAAAAAGGGGAACCCGTAGAGGCTGTTTATGGTGTTACAGCTTTAGAAACGATCCCAGAAGCACATAAAGTCGCAATAAAAGTAATTCCTGTCGGTGAAAAAATATTGAAATATGGTGTTCCGATCGGCATTGCAACCAAAGCAATTGAACCTGGACAATGGGTACATACCCATAATGTTAGGTCAGGTCTTTCTGAAACAGAGGAGTATCTCTATCAACCGGAAAACAATAATTTTGCGCCAAAGGTTGCCCCGCGTTTCTTTGAAGGGTATCTTCGAAACGATGGAAGGGCAGCGACCAGAAACGAAATCTGGATTCTGCCGCTTGTTGGCTGTGTAAATAGCGTTATCGAACAGCTGGCGCAATGGGGTAACGAGAAATATGGGAGCAGAGATGTCGACGGTGTGTTTGCGTTTCCTCATCAG
>CAZGYK010000127.1:711-4986 GCA_964530485.1 uncultured Oscillospiraceae bacterium | reverse complement strand
ATTGTCGGCCGCTGAAACGGAGAAATAAGAACGATTCCCGGTAATCTTAAAGTAGTAATAACTGTTCCCGTCGATCACCGCTGTACGAATCTCTTCGACGATACCGCTGACCGTTTCATTTCGTTCAACCGGGTCGTCCGAAATTCCTTGTTGGCTCAAAAGACGGATATACTCTCCCTTACATTCCTCTAGCGTGGTTCCGTTCGCAACCAGATTATACTGCTGGACATTAACCATCGCGTACATCTTTACAAGACCCGCATGATCTTTCAGCGACATAAAATAGGTCGGCTCTCCGGAAATATTTAAGAGAAGCGGGAAGGTCGCCGCATAGCCAAGATGCTGTACGATTCCTTCCGCCGAAGACATCGCGGAATATTCTTCTGCGCCGGCGCAGGGATAATACCTCGTCTGCTTGGTTCGCTGGTTGGTCATAATAAAGCCGACATTGCTCTCGTCTCCGCCGACGCTGGTAATTCCTGTATAGACATATACGTCTTCGTTCTGCGCGATATAATTGTATCCCTCAGTTGTTACCGTAACGCCTTTTTGAGCGAGCAACGAGTTGAAAAATCCGTTCTGATAGGTCCCAAAATAATTGTATTGCTCAATAATCAGAGCGGCGGAATAAACCTGGTCGACCCATTCGGGAACATCGTTGGCTTCATAAAAAACCGATTCGCCGGTGATGGCGTTTACAAGGACTGCACCGTCTATATCCGTTCCTCCGAACAAGCCAATCGTTTTCACAACGCGCGGACAAATCCAATAGGGCATCCCCGTCTCGTCTATTTCCATATGAGGCGTCTCAAACATAAAGGTCGGATATCGGAACCGGAGGTGTCTTTCAATATTTCTGAAAAACTTGTCACTCTGTGAATACCGGATTTCATCGGACAGTCTTACAACTTCGACATTTTGCGTCACCATATCAATTCGAACGTATGCCGGAAGTCCTTTTTGGAAGTTATTCCACCACTTAAAGAAATCGCCATATTCAAGCGTAGCCACCCGAACCGGGTGTCCCTGATAATTCATCTGGGGATAATCGTCGGTAACTTCAAACTGGCTGACCATATCCGATAGCTCACCGAGCTTCCGGTCTCCGAGCCTCTGGGCAGATGCCTTGTCCAGCATCGGAATCTGCTCAAAGGATATTTGCTCTACCTCGGCGGCAAAATCTCCCTGTTCCACTGTCAGAAGTTCTTTATAGGAACCCGACCGTAAAATTACGCTCGATAGCAGCCCGCCGATCAGGAACAATAACAACAAAGCACCGCAGATCATCAACGGAGCGGCACAGGCAGCCTTCAAATTCGTCCAGATCTCCCGGAAGTCCATGTTTGCTTTGAGCGATGCACTTACCATAAGATAGACAACGCAATAAACCGCAGCCAACAACAAAAAGAACCCATAAAATCCGGTATTCTGAAGATTGATCGCGGGCAGTTCAAAATAGTAGTAAACAATTCCAAAAAGCAGCGTAATAAGAAGCGCCAGCAAATAATGTTTCAGCTGTCCAGCTTTCTTGTTTCGATCTTTTTTTACTACCTTTACAAATGGAGCTCTCATAGTAAACCTCATATTTTCCTAGTATGACATAAGTATATCATATCTCTGACTTTAACTTATGTTTTTTCGGACAAAGATGTGTTTTTCTGCTCGACATGCTATAATACAATTCCACCGCAATTCGTTGCATTTCTTTTTTCGTAAAATCCAGCGGAACACTATTGCCATTTGCTTTTTCGTCTAAATATGAACTTCGCTATTTACCGGTTCCGGACGGACTGTGCTTCCGGTTTTTTCGAAGAAAAGGCATCGAGATGGTCAATTTTCAGCGCAAGGAGGGACTCTGATGAAATTCATTCCTTATGAGAAACTGCAGAAGGAAAAACAGAAGGCGCTCAACCAGAAAAAGCGCTGCAGCTTCGGATCAATCAATCCGGTTACCCAAAAAATCGAAAACAAAAAAATCTATCAACGAAAAAGAGCCCGCATGAGAGATCATGAAGGCTCTTTTTATTGTAATTTGACCAACTACATCATAAACACGCCAATCAGCTCCAACGAACTGTCAAACACAATACGGTAGATTGCCGTTCCGTTTTCATATTCACAGAGTACTATCCCGTAAGCGGATTCTTCGTAGGTCTTCATGTCGGTATCTCCGCCAATCAGCGTTTCTTTTATTTGAATAAACCCGCCCATTTGATCCAGTTTCTCATCAAACGCCGTCGCGAGCTGTTCCTCGCTGGCCTGACTTTCTAAATCATCTCGAAAAGAGTCGATTACTTTTCCGTATTCTCTCGCGTTGAGAAGCGATACAATCTCCTCTATGCGTTCAGAAACCATTTCTTCACTGACCCCATCCGGAAGATGTTTCGCGGCACAACCGGTCAACAGGAAGCAAACTATGATACATAAAACCAAAATGGTCCGGGGTTTTCTCATGCTTTTCTCCATCTCTTTCGGAATCGAAAGGTCAAATAAAAGGCGGCGGCAGAAAACGCGACTAGAATCACCGCGAGCCAAATTTGCGGTATCCTGTCATAGTTTCCATAGTAGATCGACGTCATATCATATACGGTATGTACAACGAGCGCCGCAGCAAAACCGTAAAATTTCTTCTGGTAGACCGAGCGGAGAACCAAGACCGAAAGCACCATCTGGAGCATCAAGCCGGCAACACAGCAAAGCCCTTTCGCAATTCCGCCGACCGTATCTGGCGTTCCGCCAAACAAAAAGAGAACCGCCAACATGTTGATCCCCGCAATCAAAAGGGACTCAACGCCGCCATAACCTGCTCCAAAAGCAATTCCATCGATAAAACGGTGGTTTCGTTTCATCAGAAAACGGAACGCAAGCCACCGTCCCGCCTCCTCCATCAGCGCGGCAAGAAATCCGTTGAAAAGCGAAAAACCCGCCGGCTTTGTGATCTCCAAAACAAAATACCAGTCATACTGTTTCATCCAGAAGGTAAATACAAGCATTCGAAGCAAATGTGACAGCACAATACAGGCCGCTGCACCAACCGCAACCGGGTGGGCCGTTCGGCTTCGCCGCATAATCAGATACGCCGCAACAACAACCGGCAGCAAAAACGAAAGCAAAACGCTGAGTATGCCGCCTAACATGCTCCTACCCCCTTACAACCATCCGCACAGGTTTTCAGGATAAACTGTTCCTATTGTATCCTACCTCGGTCCTTTTTACAAACCAATCTTCGTTGCCTGATACATTTTGATTGACATCAAAACCGCTTCTCCGTTACTATAAAGGTGATAGATTTTTTGTACAGGAGGGATTTATAATGACTTCATTTGATCGCGTCATGAAGCGACTTTCAGGAGAACCGGTAGATAAAATTCCGAATATGAATATCGTGATGGGACTTGTTGCAAAATCGGCCGGCGTCAGCTACCGGGAATATGCGAGCGACTACAAGAAACTTGTTGAAGGTAACTTGATTTGTATTGAACGTTACGGAATTGATGCAGTCAGTTCAATCTCCGATCCAATGCGCGAAGCTTCGGCGTTCGGCGCCAAAATTGAGATGCCTGAAAACGCCGTCCCCTATAGCCCGATCCCGCTGTTACAGGATCCAGTCAACGCTGATCTTCTGATCCGCTTTGATCCGCTGGAAAGCCCGAGAACGTTAGACCGAGTTAAGGCTGTTGAACTTCTTCGCGAGAAAGTTGGACGCGACTATCCTGTTATCGGTTGGGTCGAAGGGGTACTTGCCGAAATGGCAGACCTTCGCGGCGTCAATGAGCTGATGATGGATCTTGCCGACGACGCTCCATTCCTAAAAGAAGTCATGGAAATTGTACTCTCCCAGCAATGTCGGTTTGCCAAAGCACAGGTCGATGCCGGTGCCGATATCATCGGCGTGGGAAATGCCGTCGCCTCTCTGGTCGGCCCCGTCTTCTATGAAGAATTCGCAATGGATTATGACCGCAGACTTACCGAATATATTCAATCGATCGGCGCAAAAGTTAAACTTCATATCTGCGGCAACACGACCGCCCTTCGGGAACTTGTACGCGATACCGTGAAACCCGACATCTTCGATATTGACTGGATGGTCGATTTCTCCTCCAGTGTCGAGCTTTATAAAGGCCACAAGACCGCAATCAACGGCAACATGGACCCTGTCGGAGTTATGCTTCAAGGAGACGCCAAAACTGTCGAGGCCGCCGTTCGAAGCTGTATCGTTGCTGCTGATTCCCGGACCTTAATCGCCGCAGGTTGCGAAATCCCCGCCGATACCCC
>CAZGYK010000127.1:0-701 GCA_964530485.1 uncultured Oscillospiraceae bacterium | reverse complement strand
AATCTCCTCCTGATGGACAAACTGCTCTATCTATAAGATTTTCGTATAATTCAGGAATTATATTACAATTTGTATATTGTTCTGCGACGTTGCAGACAAGAAAACCCCCATCCGATCGGATGGGGGTTTCGATCTGTTCTTACATTTTTTCCGGGTCGTACTTCTCCATAACTTCTGCAACCTGTTCGCGGCTCTTTACGCCGGTTGTGGTTCCGTAGCTTGTAACGGAGATTGAGGCGGTCGCGTGGCCAATCTTACAGCATTCGCGAAGATCTTTTCCTTCAACAAGCCCACAGATGAAACCTGCGGCAAAGTTGTCGCCTGCTCCGGTTGTGTCGATAGCTTTTAATGCGGTATACGTCGGGACGTTAAAGCTCTCGCCGCTCTTTGTCTTGACGTAACATCCCCTCTTGCCGGTTTTGATAATGACCGTACCAAGTCCGGTTGCGAGGAATACGTCGGCAGCTTCTTCAACGGTTTTTGTCCCGCTAAGCTCTAGCGCTTCATAGTCATTCGGGAAGAGATAATCGATATTGGCATAAAGCTCCGGATAGACACGCGGATCAGCGCGCCACTGAGTTGCCATAACGTCGGCACAGACAATTGTTCCGGCCGCTTTTGCGCGTTTGGTAATGCGCTTGACATAATCAACGCCTTCATCGCCCATAAACGGTTCGATTCCCATGCTCGCGAGCGAGAGA
>CAZGYK010000126.1:0-5056 GCA_964530485.1 uncultured Oscillospiraceae bacterium | reverse complement strand
CTTCCGAGACGTGTAAAACCGGCTTTCTCATAGAGGGCGATTGCGTTTTTATTTCCTACAGCGACGAACAGGCGAATCCCATCGTAGCCGTCTTTTTTGGCGATTGTTTTTAGATTCTCGAGCAGAAGCGACGCAAAGCCCTTATGGTGATACTCCATTTTTACGACGACGCGGGAGAGCTCGGTCTGGTTTTTTGAGGACCAATTGAAATGATCGAGTTCACTGTGATTTTCGTCCGGGCGCATTGACGCCGCGGCGATGACATGGTTTTCACTGTCCCGAGCGGTATAGAGCGCACCAAGTTCGATATCTTCCGTTAAGATCTCGAGCGAAGGGTAACCATCGTCCCAGGTACAGCCGGGCGTTCCGATCATGCTCTGATAGATCGCAAGTATTGCGTCCGCCTCATCCGGGAGCGCGCGGGAGATCGTAAGATTCATGTAGAGGTATTCCTTCTTAAAGTTGAGCGAGACCTTTCTTGATTCGCGAGACAGTTTCTTCTTTGCCGAGGATTGCCGCAAGCTCGATTCCGCCGCCGGGGGTCATCGGAAGACCGGAGAGGGCGACGCGGAGCGGCCAGAGCAGGAATCCGTTTTTCACTTCGAGCTTTTCAATTAGCGCAAACAGCGCGGAATGGATCGAATCCTTCGAAAAGTCGCCGAGCGATTCGAGTACCGGAAGCATTACCGTTAGCGCTTCCTTCGCCGTCTCGGGGGAGGTCTTCATTTTTTTATTGAAATAGAGCTCATTGTCGTACTCCGGAAGAGCGTCGATAAAGGTAAGCTTTTCCGGGATATCGGCGAAAAACGCACAGCGCGGTTGGAGCGCCTCACAGATGATATCGAAATCGACATCGTCGCGCTTGACCGCCTCTTTGATAAACGGCATCGCCTTTTCCTTAAACGCTTCCAATGAAAGAGCTCGGATATATTCCGAATTGATATAGTTCAGTTTTTCCGGATCGAAGATAGCGGGAGATTTGCTGATTCCGGCGATATCGAACGCTTCGACAAGCTCCGGAAGAGAATAGATCTCCTGTTCCCCTTTCGGCGCCCAGCCGAGGAGAGCGAGGTAGTTGATGATTGCTTCGGGGAGGAATCCCTTGGCGATCAGATCCTGGTAAGAGGCATCGCCGTTTCGCTTGCTCAGTTTATGCTGGTGATCCTTCATGACCGGGGGGCAGTGGATATAATCGGGCACATCCCAACCGAAAGACTGGTACAAAAGGGTATATTTCGGCGCAGAGGAGAGATACTCGTTTCCGCGGATGACGTAGGTGATATCCATTGCGTGGTCGTCGATCACATTCGCGAAATTGTAGGTAGGCATTCCGTCACTTTTGATCAGGATTTGATCCTCAAGTTCTGCGTTCTCGACTTCAATATCGCCGTAGACAAGGTCATGGAACACCGTGACGCCTTCTTTCGGCATCTTCTGGCGGATGACATAGGGGTCGCCGTTTGAGAGGCGTTTTTCAATTTCTTCCTTTGAGAGGGAGCGGCAATGACCGTCATACTTTGCAATGACAACGCCTTCGGACTCCTCTTTTTGACAACGGGCATCCAGTTCTTCTTTGGAGCAAAAGCAATAATAGGCGCCGCCCTTTTCGACGAGTTCTTTTGCGCTTGCAAGATAACTTCCTTTGCGCTCGCTCTGGACGTAGGGGGCAAAGGGGCCGCCGATATCCGGGCCTTCATCCCAAAATAGACCGGCATCCTTCAACGTATTATAAATAATTTCGGTTGCCCCTTCTACCTGGCGTTCCTGATCGGTGTCCTCAATCCGAAGGATAAAGCTTCCGCCATCTTTCTTCGCGAGAAGATAGGCGTAAAGCGCGGTACGAAGATTTCCGACATGCATATAGCCGGTCGGAGACGGGGCAAAACGAGTTCTTACCTGTTTCATAGTGGTTACCTCTTTATCTAATCTGCGAAACGCCCGCTAGTTTTACCATTTTTGCGGTCAAGATGCGCTAGGCCTGCGGCGCGGGTTATCCCCGGAAAACCGCGACATTTCGGTAGGCGCTCGACTCATAGATAAAATAGTATCGTCAGCAGAACGCTTTGTCAATAAGCCGAGCCCTGCATTTGATCCGAAAAAGACCAAAGGTACAGGTTTTGGAGGGCGGAGGATAGAGAAGCTTTGAAGGCAGGGTGTTCTACATGGCGGGCAGCATTCGCTTTTTTGATCACTCTCAAGTCAGAGAGGCGGATACGAAGAAGCGGCAACGGTGGTCGCCATCAGGCAGCCATCACAAAGAAGGAAAATAAACGAAAAGCTGACGTTGAAAGACAATCGCTGTAAAGAAAAAGAGGCATTTGACCTGAAACGGTAAACCTTTTAAGAAAAATATCTTAGAAACTATTTCTCATCAAAAGCGAGCGCGGAGCGCGAGTTTTAGGTTTTTGACTGTCAAAAACCTGAGCGAATGCGAGAAAATGGCGAAACGAAGTGAAGCGTTTGTTAATAAAGAAGAACGGTTCAAAAATAGGGGCTTTAGTCTTACATTGCGATACTTGTGATATAGTCAGTCAATTTCAAAACGCTAAAGCGTTTTTCATTTAACCAGCTATAAAGTCAATTTTGGGACAGCTGTTCAATAACTGGAGTCATGAACTCTCGTTGCAATTCGTTTTTTAGAAATCGGTCTGCGTTGCATTTTAGGCGTAGCGGATTTATAATAGACCGTAAAAAGAAACCAATATGAGGGGTAGAGCAATGAATTACCATTTTTCCGACCGGATCAGCTCGGTAAAGCCTTCGGCGATCCGCGAGATATTGAAACTCTCCAGCGATCCTTCCATGATCGCGTTTTCGGCGGGTAACCCTTCCGCCGACAGTTTTCCGAAAGAGGAGATTGACCAGTACACCGAAGAAATTCTTCGCGATACCCCGGTTCTCGCGCTTCAGTATGGCGTGACCGAGGGGTATATGCCGCTTCGCGACGTTCTCAAAGAACGTTGCAAGACCGTTTACCACGCCTTTCGTGAAGGAGAGGACGAGTTGATTGTCACGACCGGCGCGCAGCAGGTTTTCGATCTTTTGACCAAGGCGATTTGCAACGAGGGGGACACCATTATCGCGGAAGGCCCCGCGTTTGTCGGCGCGCTTTCGTCATTTAAGTCTTACGGGACAACGGTCAAACAGGTTTCGCTACAAGAGGACGGAATGGATCTCCACGAATTGGAGGAGGTCATCAAGACGTCGGACAATGTTCGGTTTATTTATTGTATTCCGAACTTCCAGAACCCGACCGGGCTCACCATGCCGCTTGAAAAGCGAAAAGGGATTCTAGAACTCGCAAAAAAATATGACGTTCTTGTTCTTGAGGACAACGCTTACGCCGATATCCGATTTCGGGGAACACATCTTCCGACCATCAAGAGCATGGATACCGAGGGGCGCGTCGTCTACGCCGGGTCGATGAGCAAGCTTCTCGCGCCGGGACTTCGCATCGGGTTTGTTTCGGCGCCGGCGGAAATCGTCGGGAAGATGACCATCGCGAAACAGGTTAACGACGTACATTCCCCGATGATCAACCAGCTGATTTGTCATGCGTTCCTAACGCGCTCGGATGTAGCGAAGCATGTTGAAAAGATCAACGCGCTTTACCGGCGCAAATGTGATTTGATGTTAAAGGAGCTCGACGCAAACGTCGGCGGCGCCTTTACCTATACCCGGCCGGAGGGAGGGCTGTTTATCTGGTGTACCCTTCCGGATCATGTCGACATGATGGAGTTTTGCCGACGGTCGATAGACAGGCGGGTTGCGGTTGTTCCGGGAAACGCGTTTTACGCAGATGATGCGGCTAGACGGCAGAGCTTCCGGATCAACTTCTCGAGCCCGACAGACGAGCAGATCGTTGAGGGAGTCAAGATTATTTCGGAAGTCGCGAAGAATATGATCTAACGGAAAAGCGCGGTTTCCACCGCGCTTTTTGACTAAAATAGGGAGAGAGTTTATGACAGAGCGGGAAAAAATGTTGAGTGGACAGCTCTATGACTGCGGCGACAAGGATTTGCTCAAGCAGTGGCACAAGGCCAAAAATTTGATCAGGGATTACAACAATCTTGACTCGGATGATCTTCTGGGAAAGGACCGGATTCTTGACGAACTTCTTGGAAAGCGCGGGGAACAGCTTTGGATAACAGCTCCGTTTTTTGTTGATTACGGGGAGAACATTTTTTTCGGGAATAACTGCGAAATCAATATGAACTGTATCTTTCTCGACGACAATATCATCACGATCGGGGACAACGCTCTGATTGCGCCGAATGTACAGATCTATACGGCATACCATCCGACCAACTATGTTGAAAGAAACGCGTACAACAGCGACGGAACATTTTCTTTTTGCCGGACCAAGACTTCTCCGGTTACGATAGGAGACAATGTTTGGATTGGCGGCGGGGCAATTATTCTTCCGGGGGTAACGATCGGAAACAATGTCGTAATCGGGGCGGGGAGCGTTGTAACCAAATCGATTCCCGACAACACCATTGCGTTCGGAAATCCCTGTAAAGTCGTCAAAGAAAACCGATAAAAGGCGCGGCATATGCCGCGTTTTTTTTTGAAGAGGCAAGGGGGTGCATTGAACTGGGGATAGAAGTATGTTATAGTAAATTCATTGAAACCTTTGATTGAGGATAGTAGGCAAAAGGGCTGTTCCAAAGAGAGCCGCGGGAAGCTGGGAACGCGGCGGGCAGGGTTTGCCGAATGGGCTCATGAGGGCGGGCTTGAACGCGAAAGTTAGTAGAGCCGGACGGGTTGCCTCCGTTAATGGGCTGGCGCAGGTTTTGCGCCGCGAGAGGGCGTTTTATACGTCAATCGGGGTGGTACCGCAGAGAGTAGAATCTTTGTCCCTGTTTTGGGATAAAGGTTTTTTATTTTTTGATAAACCGAGCGGCGAAGCCGCGAGTTCGAGAGCGAAGCGAACGAATAGCGAAGCCGCAGGGTTTCAAGCAAATGAAAGATTGGCGCTCAAAAACGAATTGGAGCGTACAGCAAAGGAGATTTTGATCATGGAACAGAAACCGGTCGTATTCAGCGGCATTCA
>CAZGYK010000125.1:0-5118 GCA_964530485.1 uncultured Oscillospiraceae bacterium | reverse complement strand
CTTTCTCCTTTGTTCCGCGTTTGCAACGATCAATTCGGTTAAGGCACAGCCATCCGCCATCGCCGGCCGAATCCGAGCAGCGATACTCTCGATATTTTCAGGTAGTTCACTTCCGGAATGTACTGCCGCGCATGCACCGCAAGAGGTATGGCCGCAAACCACTACCAAAGGCGTTTTTAGATGCTCAACAGCGTATTCTATACTCCCCAAAACAGTCTGATCTACAACATTTCCGGCATTCCGAACCACAAATAAATCCCCGAGTTTCTGATCAAAAAACAGTTCGGGCGGCACACGTGAATCAGAACAACATAGCACAACCGCAAACGGCTTCTGGCTGCTCGCAAGCTTCGCTCTGTCCTCCTGATAACTATCCTTATTTGATAGTTTCCCATTAAGAAAACGCTCGTTCCCCTCCTTCAGTAACTGAAGCGCTACCTCTGCGTCTGAAACAAGCTCATCGGGTACATGAATATGCATAATCGTTCTCTCCTTTAGTTTTACGAAAACACTGTATGATGCCTATTGTACCCCCGGAATTCACCCAAATCAAGAAGAATGTATAACATTGCATATTCTGTCGATTTTTGTTGTCTTTCAGCTTGCAATCAGGTATGATATCCATGAAATGAATCTTATATATTACTTTTAAGTGACTATTTGGAGGAATGCCTATGTTGCCTTTAATGATTGTCGTCTTGCTTCTTTTGACGGCCGCCGTTATCATTTTTTTGCGCAACACAAAGACGATTCAAATTCTAACCTTGACAGCGCTCGGAATCGGATTTGTTCTTTCGGTCATCATGGCTGTGATAACGATCGGCGGCGAGACGCTTCGATGGTCGCTTGGAACCGAACCTTGGAACGTTTCCATCTTGGTCGGCCCCCTCGAATCGTTCATGTCATGCCTGTTCACCGGAATTAGCTTTTTAGCAATGTGGGCCTCTCTTTCCATGATCAAGCACGATCTGAAGGAGGATCGGCTTTCTCTCTACTATGCCCTTATCTGCAGCTTAATTGGATTGCTGTGCGGCGTTGTGTTCTTTGAAAACATGATCAATGTATTCCTGTTTATCGAGTTAAGCTCCTTTGCCGCCGCTGGAATCGTCATCATAAAAAACCAGCCGGAAAACATTCGGGCTGGTTTGAAATACTTGACGCTTTCAATTCTCGGTTCCGGACTCGTTTTGATGGGAATCGTCATCTTCTTTACGCTAACCGGTTCGTTGAGCTATAGCGGTATCTCTCTTGGTTTAGAAAATAGTTTTGATCAAAACGAGGGTTCTACGTTGGTCGCCTTAGTCTTTATCACGATCGGCGTCTGCTTTAAAAGCGCAGTTTTCCCCTTCCATATCTGGCTGCCGGACGCCCACGCAACCGCGCCTTCCCCTTCTTCCGCCGTCTTGTCGAGTCTGGTTCTGAAAGCCTTTCTTGTCTTCTATATCAAAACGCTCTATCAGGCAGTTGGCGTTGAACACCTACAGTCTCCAAAGCTTCGGATTCTTCTCGATGCCGTTCTCATACTCGGAATCGTATCGATGTTATTCGGATCAATTCTTGCAATACTTCAAACCGATATCAAACGCATGATTTCCTACTCATCCGTTGCCCAGATCGGTTACATTGTGATGGGTATTGGCCTCGGAACAAAAATCGGCCTGATTTCGGCAGTCCTTCATATCATGGCACATTCCATCACAAAATCCGGATTGTTTCTCAATGCCGGTTCCATCATCGAACAGACTCATAACAGACGATTGGACAAGATGGGCGGTATCGGGATTCAGATGCCGGTCACAATGTCCCTGTTTACCGTCGGTGCGCTTTCGATGATTGGGCTGCCTCTATTCATTGGATTCAACAGCAAATGGAACTTCGCTATGGCCTCGATGGAATCGGGAAAGTACTGGATACTCGCCGTATTGGCTGTATCGACGCTGCTTAACGCGCTATACTACCTGCCGGTCGTCGTTCGGGCTTTTTTCGGGGAAGACGCCCAGAATCTTTTGCGGCGAAAAAAGGCCGGCGAAACAATATCGCTCGAACGACCGATAAAAGACCTTCTGCCGATTATCATCCTTGCAGCTTTGGTTGTGTTTGTCGCGATTTTCAACGGCCCGTTTATCCGGCTGATTGAGTCCGGCGTTGCAAGCATTTGGTAATATCCGCGATCAGATTCCAAAACAGGTAAAGGTGCTGTTATGAATCTCCTTCTATTGTGGGGCGTTCTTTTTCCCTTTCTTTCAGGCAGTGTTCTTTCGCTACTATCAAAAAGAATATCCCTTCGTCAGCTGAATGCTTATCTGACAGCTACTCTTTTGGCTGTTGTCATTCCGGCTTTTATCCTTGTTTTTGGTGAGAAGACGCCCTCTTTCGAATTCAATTTTTTTGGCAGTCTCTCTTTCTACTTGAAAGCGGATAGTCTCTCAAAATTCTTTCTAGCCCTTATCTCAATTGTCTCAGCCTCAATTATGGTTTATAGCTTTCGCTATTTCGAGAGCACTTCCCAAAAAATACGCTTTTCGATATCCTTTCTCTTTACAATGGGAACCTGTATCGCGCTTTCGCTTGCCGGAAATTTCTTTACGTTCTATCTCTTTTATGAAGCACTTACCTTTTTTTCCTTTCTGCTGGTCACTTACGAACAAACGCCGGACTCTATCAAGGCCGGACGAAAATATCTTGCTTATTCGATCTTCGGTTCCGCTTTTGTTCTTATCGGCCTTGTTGTTCTCTCCTATTACGGAAATACAGCCATCTTTACACCCGGCGGGGTATTGCAAGGCTTGCTAACGAAAAGTAACCAGCCTCTCCTGTTGATTGTCTATTTTACTACCTTCATTGGATTTGGGTGCAAGGCGGGGATGTGGCCGATGCAGTCCTGGCTTCCTGCTGCCCACCCTGTCGCTCCGTCGCCGGCGTCTGCGCTTCTCTCTGGAATCGTAACCAAGGCCGGCGTCCTCGCCATCATCCGGCTTACCTTTTATCTCTACAATCCGCGCATCCTTTCTGGAAGCTGGGTACAGCCTACCTTAATCGGGATGACTCTGTTTACGATACTCCTCGGTTCGGTGTTGGCCTTAAAAGAAAAAGTTTTTAAAAAGCGCTTGGCCTATTCAACAGTAGGCCAGGTTTCTTATATTTTATTTGGATTGCTAACGCTTACCCCTGCCGGCATACTCGGCGCGCTACTCCATACCGCATTTCATGCGTTGATCAAAACCACCCTGTTTCTCTCCTCTGGATTGATGATCAAAGTGACCGGCAAAACCTCAGTTGACTCTTTTTCCGGTATCGGCAAACAAATGCCGGTAACAACAGCCTGTTTTTCTATCGCATCTTTTGCGCTAATCGGTATACCGCCTACCGTCGGCGCGCTGAGTAAATGGTTTCTTGCCGAGGGAAGCCTGAATTTTACTGTTCCATTATTGGGATTTATCGGTGTTGCCATCCTGATCCTGAGCGCAATCTTTACAGCAGCTTACCTCCTTCCCTTTATCTACAAAGCTTATTTGCCCCCTAGGAACGATGAGACTGCTCTCATAAAAATAGCGAACCCTGGTCTCGCGATACATATCGTATTCATCTTACTCACGGCGCTTACCGTTTTACCTGGGATTTTTTCAAGTCCTTTGATTGAGTTATGCAACAACATTACCCTAAAATGGTTTTAGACCGGTCATAACCCTGAAAGGAGAGTCATTTGCGTCAACAAGGATTTTTGCTTCTTCCTTTGATACTTCCGCTTCTCTGCGGCGCTCTGCTTGCAATTCTGCGACCCCTTGGTCGCCGGTTGCATCTGTTCGTGGCCGTTTCAGTTATTATCTGCGCTCTTTCTACAATTCTTGTTGCGATACTCTGCTTTAATCAGTCTCTCGATATCATTTCTATTCGAAATACAATACCCGTAATGTTCATGGTTGATCGATTGAGCGCGGTCTATGGCATATTGGTATCATTCTTGTGGATCCCTGTTACATTCTATTCTTTTGTATTTATGAAAGAACAGGAAAGACTTGTAAAATTCTATGTCTTCTTTTTGATATCTCTCGGGATCTCTTCCGGAATAGCTTTCTCCGGCTCTCCCTTGACGCTCTATCTGTTCTATGAACTGCTCGCGTTTTCAACCTATCCGCTCATTACCCACAGCGGTACAAAGGAAGCGCTCCTCGCCGGACGCAAATACATATTCTATACCTTTATCGGGGCGACCATTACTTTTGTTGGAGTAGCGACGATAACCTGGTTTAGCGCCGATTCTGTATTTCGCCCAGGCGGAAATATCATTTTTCAGGACGCGATGCCCTATACGCAGATTCTTCTCTTAGCCTACTTCCTTTCCTTTCTTGGGTTTGGAACCAAAGCAGCGGTTTTCCCGATGCACAGCTGGCTTCCAAGCGCCCACACCGCCCCATTGCCGGTCACCGCAATCCTGCATGCCGTAACAGTTGTAAAGGCCGGTATTTTCGGAATCATACGCATTACTTACTATACATTTAATCCGAAACAACTTCAGGGAAGTTGGCCACAGTACGCCGCCTTCGCGCTCGCCGTTGTTACGGTTGTTCTTGGCGCTGTCATGGCTCTTAGAACCAGGCAATTAAAAAAGCGTCTCGCTTATTCAACAGTAAGCCAACTCTCCTATCCCCTTATCGGTGTCCTGATGTTTTCCCCTGAAGGCCTTCAGGCGAGCGTCATATATATGGTTTGTCACTCTTTGATTAAAATTACCCTGTTTCTTTGCTGCGGCGCAATACTTCATCAGGCCGGCGAAGGCGATGTCGGTTCCATGCGGGGTTTTGGACGGTCGATGCCGTTCACGTTTCTTTGTTTTTCTGTTGCCTCCCTATCGCTTGTCGGAATTCCGTTAACCGCAGGCTTTTGGGGTAAATGGTATCTGATTGTTTCGGCGGCGGATGAACCAAATAGACTGATCGGGCTGATTGGAATCGGAGTTGTCATGATGTGTGTTCTTCCGATTGCACTCTATACATTGCCGCTTTGTTTCAAGGCTTTTCTGCCGGAAACGCCGCTTCTTAGCCGTTTTCGGGATCCTAAGCCGGGAATGCTGGTTCCGATCCTGTTGTTGACAGCAAGTCTGCTCATAATCGGGTTTGC
>CAZGYK010000124.1:0-5154 GCA_964530485.1 uncultured Oscillospiraceae bacterium | reverse complement strand
GCCCTATTGTGTTATCGAGACAACCGACGTTCTGTTGACTCGGTTTTGCGATATGACGTTTGATATCTGCAAACGTGAAGGGGAAGATGAGAATCTCGAGTCTTGGCGAAAAAACCATACGATGTTCTTTTTAGAAGAATCCGAGGCGGAAGGGTACCAGTTTACCACTGATATGCCGGTAATATTTGAAGATTTCAAAGTTATTTACCGGGAATCATAAGAAAAAGCGAAGTCAATAGAATTTGGAAAAGAGAAATACAGGACAACAATGGGAAAAGATATCTTTTCAATGCAAGACTATGATGTAATCGTAATCGGGGCGGGGCATGCCGGGATTGAAGCCGCCCTTGTTTCGGCGCGGCTTGGCGCAAAAACCGCAATTTTTACCCTTTCGCTCGACGCAATCGGCAACCTTCCCTGTAACCCGTCGATCGGAGGGACCGCAAAGGGACACCTCGTTATGGAGGTAGACACGCTCGGCGGCGAGATCGGAAAGGCGGCTGACGCGACGACAATTCAAAGCCGGATGCTGAACCTGACGAAAGGTCCGGCGGTTCATTCGCTACGGGTTCAAAGCGACCGCCGGCGCTATACCGCATATATGAAGCGGGCGCTGGAAAAACAGGAAAATCTTGATATCATTCAGACGGAAGTCGTTGATGTTGTCGTAAAAAACGGCGCGGTATCCGGAGTAATCAGCAAACTAGGCGCGTATTACGGCGCAAAATGTATCGTTGTTGCAACGGGAACCTACCTCGGCGGAAAAATCTATGTCGGAGACTGTAACTATGCCTCGGGACCGGACGGAATCGCAGCAGCGACCGAACTGACTCTGAATCTAAAAAATATCGGCGTTCCGATCCGGCGGTTTAAGACCGGAACTCCGGCGCGGGTACACAAAAGAAGCATCGATTTTTCAAAAATGGAGAAACAGGGCGGGGATGAAGAGATTGTCCCCTTTAGCTTTATGACCGATTACCCGATTGAAAATCTGGTTGACTGCTATATTACATATACGAACGAGGAAACCCATCAGGTAATCCGCGACAATCTACACCGTTCCCCGCTCTACGGCGGGGCAATCGAAGGAATTGGTGCGCGCTATTGCCCTTCTATTGAAGATAAGGTTGTCCGGTTCCCGGAGAGAAAACGGCATCAGCTCTTTATCGAGCCCTGTGGGCTTGATACTGACGAGATGTATCTCCAGGGCATGAGCAGTTCTCTTCCGCTCGACGTTCAGGTCAAAATGTATCGTACGATCAAAGGACTTGAGCGAGTAGAGATCATGCGTCCGGCCTACGCGATTGAATATGACTGCTGCGACCCGCTTTGGCTTCGCCCGACGCTCGAAAGCCTCGAAATTGACGGATTCTTTGGTGCGGGACAGTTTTGTGGAACATCCGGTTACGAGGAAGCGGCGGCGCAGGGATTCGTAGCGGGGGTAAACGCTGCCCATAAGGTGCTCGGGAAAGAGGAATTTGTTCTTGGGCGGAGTACTTCGTATATTGGAACGCTGATCGATGATCTTGCGACAAAAGGGGTGCAGGATCCCTATCGAATGATGACGTCGCGAAGCGAATATCGATTGATTCTGCGGCAGGACAACGCCGATCGGAGACTGACTGAAATCGGGCGGGCGCTCGGGCTTGTCGACGACAAAAAATACAACCGGTATCTCGAAAACAAGCAGAAACTTGAAAGCGAGCTTCTGCGGATGAAAAAGGCGGTGATAGCGCCGAGCGAGGCGCTCAACGCCGTTCTTCGCGAAAAGGGAGCGGAGGAACTCCATACCGGGATCACGGTTGAGCACCTTCTTCGGCGTCCGGAGATATCCTATGAGGACATCCGGAATTTTGATCTGGGGCGTCCGGAAGGAATTGAAAAGGGTATTACCGATCGGGCTGAGGTCGAAATCAAATATGAAGGATATATCAGCCGGCAGAAGACGCAAATTGAGAAACAGAAGAAACTCGAGAATATGCCGCTTTCGGAAGACTTGGAGTATAAGGAAATATCCGGATTGCGGCTCGAAGCCGCCGATAAGCTTGGACGGATCAAACCTCGTTCGGTTGGGCAGGCCGCACGTATCAGCGGCGTAAATCCGGCAGATATTGCGGTTTTGACAATCTGGCTAAAAAAACACGGGGGAAGTAAGAAACAGGGTGGTGGACGAGATGGATGAACAGAGCCTTATCAACCACGCGGCCGAGATCGGAATCGCGCTCGATGAAGAACGGGCAGCTCTCTTGGTAGCGTATGGCAAAGCGCTTCTCCTTAAAAATCAAACCATCAATTTGACTGCGATTCGCGACGAAGATGAGTTTTTAGTAAAACATCTTCTCGATTCGTTGACGGTCGCGTCTCTTCCGGAGATTGCGGGAAAGCTTGCCGATATCGGAACGGGCGGAGGGTTTCCGGGAGTTGTTATTCGGATTATGCATCCGGATTTGCCGATGACACTTGCTGATTCGGTAAGGAAAAAACTTTTCGCTGTTGCGGAAATATGCAACGGACTCAACATTTCGGTTAAAACGATTCATATGCGCGCCGAAGAGATGGGACAAAAAGAATTTCGCGATCATTTTGATACCGTAACTGCCCGCGCGGTTGCGGCGATGCCCCAGTTGTTGGAATATTGCCTTCCGCTTGTTAAGGTAGGAGGTCATTTTTTGGCAATGAAGGGGCCGGAGTGTGAACAAGAAATCAAAGATGCCGAACACGTAGAAAAGGTCCTTGGCGGCGAGCTTGTGCGAAAAGCCGAATTTCTTCTTCCGGGCGGACAAAACAGGGTTATTGCGGTCTATCGGAAGGTACAGAAAACTCCGAAAGGGTACCCTCGTTCTGCAAAAAGAATCGCAAGCGAGCCGCTGATTTGAGAAATATCGACAAAAATGATCGCAGATTGATCACAAAATGCGGAATTTCAACGTTTTTGTCGATGAATGTTGAAAACGTTGTTGAAACTGTTGAATTGCACAGAATAGTTGGAGCAAATTCGTATATATTTTATTCATACGTCTATTGACAGACGATTGATGGGACAATTGGAAGAAAAAAGGATAAAAAAATGGAAATATTTCTTGACCCTGTTGCGCGGGATCAAAGAGAAATTCTGAGCAATCTTTTGGAAAAATACTGCTATGAGTTTTCTCAGTATGACGGTCAGGGCGTCGACGAATTTGGCCTGTTTGGTTACCCGCCTCTTGACGCATATTGGAGCAAAGAAAATCACTGGGCATACTTTATCCGGGTAGACGGAGCGCTAGCTGGGCTTGTTATGATCAATGATTATCAGGAACTCAAAGACCGGACGACGGATTTTCAGGTCGCTGAGTTTTTTGTCACATATAAGTATCGCGGCAAAGGTGTCGGAATGGAGGCGTTTTTTCAGGCGCTTAAGCTGCATCATGGGACATGGCAGCTAAAGTATCACCCGAAGAACACCGTTTCCGCTTCGTTCTGGAAAAAAGCGGTCGACTCGTTTACAAGCGGAAAGAATGAATTTGTGGCGAGTTATCCGGGAACAGAGTATCCCGACGGTTCCCCGGGGAGCTATTATTTTTTTGAATCATAATCGTTGATTGGCGAAGTATCTGGAATGGAAAAGAGCGGAATGAAATTTTTACAAGACGTTGAATTGGATCGGTTTGATGCGTTTGTACGGGAACATCCGGTAAAGTCCCACTTCATGCAAAGTGTTGCATGGGGCGAACTAAACCGGTCCGAACGCGGAATGAAGCCGTATTATGTCGGGCTTGAAAACGATGACGGCGATCTTGTTGCGGCTGCGCTGCTCCTAGAGCGGAAACCGCCGATGTTCCCTCCTTATTTTTATTCCCCGCGCGGATTTGTGATCGACTTTGGCGATAAGGAGCTGCTGAAAGCATTTACACGGGAAGTTTTTACTTTTTGCAAAAAGAAAGGCGCGATGTTTTTAAAGATCGACCCGGATATTCAGCGAAAAGAAGAAGAGCCGGATGGGACATCGCTGATAGAAACGCTCAAGAATCTCGGATTTCGCCATCTTGGATTCAACAACGGGTTTGAGAGACGCCAACCGCGCTTTACCTTCCGTATTGACCTTAAGCAGGATGAAGAAACGCTTATTCGCGGCATTGAAGGCAATGTCATGAAGAACGTCCGAAAAGGGGAGCGCAACTACGCGACCGAGATTTTCGTCGGGACAAAGGAAAATATAAGTGATTTATATCGTCTCATTACCGAGACGAGCGAGCGGGATCATTTTTTTGCCTATACGGAGCAGTATTATCAGAGTTTTTATGAGACGCTTGACCGCTACGGGATGGTAAAGCTCTATATGGGGAAAACCTATCCCAAAAAAATAGCAGATGGGCTTCGAAAACAACTCGAAGTGCTGTTGGAACTCAAAAAGAGCTATAAAAAGGAACAGAAGATCCGGGAAGCGGAGGAAACCGAAAAACGGATTCACAAGGAAATTGAAATCTTCGATCGCTATGCTTTGAAGTACGGAGAAGAGGCAATCACAAACGCGCATCTCGTTGTTCGATACGGGAGACATTCTTGGGCGGTACACGCCGGCAGCGCGAATGACATGAAAGAGACCTTTCTCAACAACCGGATCTACCTTGAAAAAATCCTCGATCAGAAGCGAACCGGCGCCGATTGGCTCGACCAATTTGGGACGGTCGGAAACCCGGACGAAAGCCCTCTTCGGTCGCTCCACGAGTTTAAGCGTCAATTTGGGGGACAGTATTTGGAGTTTATCGGTGAGTTTGATCTTGTGATACGCCCTTCGTGGTATTTTCTTTACGAGAAAGCGTTGCCACGCTATCGGTCGCTTTTGTTTGACCTTAAGGAACTCGGAAGAAAAAGATCAACATAATGGTTCCGAAAAAGCCATAACCGAGATAATCGGTTATGGCTTTAAATGAAAAACAGTTGATTTTTTGAAATATCGGGAGGCTATTCCCGCTCGGTTATAGTGACAAATACGGTATCGCCCGGCTGTTTTTTGATGATGCTTCGGATTTCTTTTCGGATTCCGATGATATGCCCCGGCGTCCCCATCCGAACGAGCGAACCGCGATAGGGGTACCCGTCGAAGGTCGCGTTAACCTTTACCCTGCCCTTGCCGAACTCTTCCCTTACATCATAAGGAAATTCGACATAGGC
>CAZGYK010000123.1:0-5166 GCA_964530485.1 uncultured Oscillospiraceae bacterium | reverse complement strand
AGGCATATTTACTTGCGGAGCAGACCGACTGTGAACCAAAGGATATCGGAAAATTTATGGGGCAGATTGCGCTTTGTTGTGAAAAGAACAGTCAGCCGTTCGCGCCTCCTGCCGCCATTTTTACGACAGGGGAATTGATTACGACCGTAAAGGGAGAGACGGGAATCGGCGGAAGAAACCAGGAATACTGTCTTGCGGCAGCGCTCGCGATAAAAGGGAGTCGGCGGATTCTGACGGCAGCCGTCGACACCGACGGAACCGACGGGCCGGGCGGGGATTTCGATTCCGAAGCGACGGCAAAGGGGATTACGGTTCTTTCCGGCGGACTGGTCGACGGGTTTACGGCGGAAGAAGCGAAGGGACGGGGCGTAGATTTGTTTGATTCGATCAAGCGGCACGATTCTTCTTCGGCGCTTTGGAAACTAGACAGCGGAATTGTTGCGACGCAGAACATCAGCATGGGGGATCTTCACTGTACGCTGATTTTAGCGGAATAGAAGGCGTAGAAAAAGAAGAGGCAGACATTTTCACAGAACCAACACCGGGAAACAACAATCATTTGAGGAGGGCGAGTATGGGCAGGATTACCAACATGGACGCTTTGACCAACCACGGCAACATCGAGGGAAGAAAAATTCTTGCGGACATTATGGACACCGGAATAACGGCGGTTGATCCGTATGACAACACGCTTGCTTTGGCGCGGATTGAGGGGAACAAGCTGATTTTTGAGGGTCTTGATTTTGAACCGAAGGGCGATCCGAGAAGCGGGCCGGCGGTTTATGATCTTGATAAAATCGACCGCATCTTTGTCTTTGGCGTCGGAAAAGGAATCCAGAGGATTACGAAGGCGCTAGAAGACCTTCTCAAAGACCGGCTGACCGACGGGCATGTTGTCGGAAAGCACGGAGACGAGATCATTATGGAACAAATCGGCGTAACGCTCGCGGGGCATCCGGTTCCGGACGAGTATTGCGTTGAGGGATGCCAGAAGATTGTCGATATCATCAAAAACGCGAAGTTGACCGAAAACGATCTCGTTATCACCGCGATCGGAAACGGGGTTTCGTCGCTTTTGACGCTGCCCTGGCCGGAACTAAAGCTCAAGGACGTGACCGAGACGACGCGGTTGATGCAGATTGAATACGGCGTAGGAACCGGGGAACTCAACGAAATCCGGATCAGCGTCGATCAGCTTAAGGGCGGACGGATCAGCCGCATGATTCACCCGGCGAAAATGGTTCACCTTGTCGGCGTCGCACCGGGAAACCCCGGGAGCAAGGAAGACGACCCGACCATCAGCGAATACGACAACCTCGTTAAGAACAACCACTGGCTCCATACCATCAGCGTAAATACCAGCCACGAAAAGGCGCTTGAGGTAATTGAAAAATGGGACGTCGATCATAAGATGCCGGAATCGATCGTCCATTTCTTAAAAAACTTCGATCCTTCAAAAGCGGCGGTAGGCTTTGAAGAATATGAGACCTACGACCGGAGGCTTTTTGGGGTGATGCCGAAGAACCGATCGGTTCTCGCGAGGGGAATGCAAAGGGCGAAGGAGCTCGGCTATACCCCTTATTACCTTGGATGGATTGTAACCGAGGCGGCTCCGGCCGGCCGGTATATCGGACAGATGGCGATTGCGGCGGAGGAAGGGCTCTCGCCGTTTAAGCCGCCCTGCGCGCTGTTTACGACCGGAGAACTCCTTGTAACCTGCGGAGATAATCCGGGCGTTGGCGGACGCAATCAGGAGTACTGTCTTTCGGCGGCGCAGGTAATCGCAGGGAGCAAACGAATTTTGGTTTCGGGAACCGACACCGACGGAACCGACGGCCCGGGCGGAGAATTTCATCCCGACGCGACGGCGAAAGGCGTTACGGTTTTGACCGGAGGCCTTGTTGACGGATATACGGTAGCCGAGGCAAAAGAAAAGCAGGTCGATATCCATAAGGCGTTACAGACCCACGGGACTTCGGCGGCGCTTTGGGAAATCGGCAGCGGGATCGCATCGATTCAGAATATCAGCATCGGCGATTACGCCTGTACGATTATTATGGACCATGACGGATGATTGTACTTGAGCGCGAAACCGTTCGTCTTGGTTTTTAATATGCAATGAGTTTTAGATTTAGCTTGATAAATCGGCGCAGATATGGTCAAATAAAAAGAGTGGGCATTTGCCCAGAACGATAAGAAATTACCAAGGAGTACAGCATGAAGCGGATCGTAAACTATGAGGAACTGATTGGCCACGGAAACATTGAGGGAAGAACCATTCTCGCAGACATCATGGAGACGGGACTGCAGGCTGCGGATCCGTACAACAACACCAGAATGCTGATGCGTCTTGAAGGGGACAAGCTCGTCTTCGACGGAAAGGTATTCGAAGCCGACGGCGACCCGAGAACCGGCCCGACGACGTTTGATCTTAAAAACGATATCGACCGGATCTATATCATCGGTATCGGCAAGGGAATCCAGCGGATCACTAAAGCGGTTGAGGATATTCTTGGAGACCGGCTCACCGGGGGACATGTACTTGGAAAACACGGCGACGACATCATCATGGAGTCTGTCGGCGTGACGCTCGGGGGACATCCGACACCCGATAAATACTGCGTTGAAGGCTGCCAAAAGATCGTTGAAGTTCTTGAACATGCAAAACTGACCGAGCGCGACCTCGTCATCACCGCGATGGGCAACGGAATCGGGTCTCTTTGCACCTATCCTGTTGAAGGGGTTCCGATCGACGACGTGACCGAGATGGTCCGTTTGATGCAGATTGAATATGGGATGCCGACCAGCGATCTTTGCCACATTCGAAACAACGTTGACAGGCTTAAGGGCGGAAGACTTTCCCGCATGATGCGCCCGGCAAAGATGGTTCACCTTCTTGGAATTCCTCCGAAGGTTGTTGACAAGCCCCACTTCGGAATGAACCAGTATGATTCCCTGACCAAGCGGAACCTATGGCTCCACACGCTTTGCGACAATACCTCACCGGAAGAGGCTCTTGAGGTCATCCGGTTTTGGGATACCAAAGGGAAATGCCCGAAGTCGATTCTTCACGCGCTTGAAAACTTCGATCCGAAAAACCGTACGGTTAAGCCGGACGAATATGAAAGCTGGAACTGCCGGGTCTTCGGCGTAATGCCGGATGATCTCGCGGCGCTTCCGAGCGCGATGAAACGCGCGAAGGAACTTGGATATACACCTTATCTTTTGACCGACTGGCTCCAGACCGAAGCGTCCTGCGCAGGGTCCGTCATTGCCCAGATTGCGCTTTCGTCTGCAAAAGGATTGACACCGTTTGTTCCGCCCTGCGCGATCTTCTCGATAGGCGAAGTTATCGTAACCTGCGGCGAAAACCCGGGCGTAGGCGGAAGAAACCAGGAGTTGACGACTTCCGGATCGCTGACCATCCGCGGAAGTAAGCGGGTTGTTATGTCGGCGGTAGATACCGACGGAACCGACGGGCCGGGAGGAGAATTCCATCCGGACGCGACCGCTAAGGGTATTACGGTTCTGGCTGGCGGAATGGTTGACGGCTACGTCTACGACGAGGCTGCTGCGAAAAACGTTGATCTTGCCGGTTCTCTTCGCACCCATGCAACCTCTGCGGCGCTTTGGGAAGTAGATTCCGGAATCGCGGCGACCCACAATATCAGCATCACCGACCTGCAGTGTACCCTTGTTATGGATCACGACGGGGCGACAAAATAGAAAATTTATGGTTTTCAAATAAATTGATGGGGGACAGCGATGCAAAAGCGAATCATCAATTATGAGGAACTGACCAACCATGGGAATATAGAGGGAAGAAAAGATCTGGCGGCAATTATGGAAGCCGGACTTTCTGCCGCCGACCCTTATAACAATACGGCGAAGCTTGTCCGGCGGGACGGGAATATCCTGACCATTGAAGGAAAGGTCTTCGAATCTCCGGATGACCCGCATACGGGACCGGCGGTATACGACCTCGATAAACTTGACAGGGTTTATGTATTTGGAATCGGAAAAGGGATTCAGCGGATTACAAAGGCGCTAGAAGATATTCTCGGGGATTATCTGACCGGCGGGCACGTACTCGGGAAACACGGCGATGAGATCATCATGGAAAAACTCGGCGTGACCCTTGGCGGCCATCCGACACCGGACAAATACTGCGTTGAAGGATGTCAGAAAATTGTCGATATCATCAAGGCGGCAAAGTTTACCGAAAACGATCTCGTCATCACCGCGATTGGAAACGGGGTTTCCTCGCTCTGTACCCTTCCGGTAGAAGGGATTCCGTTGGAGGACGTCACCGAAGTAACACGACTTCTTCAGATTGAATACGGCGCGCCGACCGAAGATCTCAATCATATCCGGAACAACGTTGACCAGCTAAAAGGCGGAAGGATCAGCCGGATGATTCATCCGGCAAAGATGGTTCATCTGTTCGGCGTTTCGGCGACAACCACCATTTTTGATCCGGTTCGCAAGAACTATATGGGATTGATTCAAACCAATGTCTGGCTTCATACCATCAGCGACGCGACATCGGCGAAAACCGGGTTGGAGATGATCAAAAAATGGGATGTTGACCATAAATGTCCGAAATCTATTCTCAACTATCTCGAAAATTTCGATCCGAAAAACGATTCGGTTCGCTGGGACGAGTTTGAAAGCTATGATGTTCGCGTTTTTGGCGTGATGCCGACCGAGCTTTCTGCGCTTCCGACCGCGATGGAAAAAGCCAGGGAACTCGGATATACGCCGCATCTTCTTGTAAAGCGCCTGACAAGCGAGGCCTCCCAGGCGGGCGTCGTCATCGCGCAGGTTGCTCTGACCTGTTACGAAGGCGTTTCCCCGATGAAACCACCCTGCGCGCTGTTTACCGGAGGCGAAGTTTTGGTGACCTGCGGCGAAAACCCGGGCGTAGGCGGAAGGAACCAGGAACTTGTCGTTTCGGGGGCGCGGTATATTGGAAAGAACAAGCGGATCGTTATGTCTGCGGTCGATACCGACGGAACTGACGGACCGGGAGGAGAATTCCATCCCGACGCGACGGCAAAGGGAGTGACGGTTTTGACCGGGGGCATCGTAGACGGATATACCGCAGACGAGGCGGCGGAAAAGGGCGTAGATCTCTACGGCGCGCTTCGCACGCACGCGACGTCC
>CAZGYK010000122.1:0-5274 GCA_964530485.1 uncultured Oscillospiraceae bacterium | reverse complement strand
CATTACTTCCAGCAGAGCATTTTATAATGTCTGTTGGTTTTTTGTTGGTTTTTGCTTCTCGTTCATACATAAAGAAAGCCCGTAAACAGGCGGTAAACCGCATGAATACAGGCTTTTTTGATATATGGTAATTATCTCTTGGAGAACTGGGGCGCGCGTCTTGCGGCTTTGAGACCGTACTTCTTGCGCTCTTTCATTCTCGGGTCGCGGGTCAGGAATCCCGCCTTTTTAAGGCTTCCGCGGAGTTCTTCGTCATACTGGAGAAGCGCTCTTGCTACGCCGTGGCGAATCGCTCCGGCCTGGCCGGATACGCCGCCGCCCTGAACGCGGACAACCATGTCAAATTTCTCGGTCGTGTTGGTCAGCGCAAGCGGCTGACGAACAATCAACTTCAGCGAATCAAGCCCGAAATACTCGTCGATATCGCGATGGTTGACGGTGATGGTTCCGGTACCGTTGTAAAGTCTAACGCGGGCAACCGATGTCTTTCTTCTGCCTGTCCCATAAAAAAACGGTCTTGTCTCGTACATCTTATGTTACCCTCCTATCCTTCGTAAGTTTCAGGCTTCTGAGCCTCGTTTTTGTGTTCTGCTCCGCGGTAAACGCGAAGTCTCGTAAGCGCCTTGCGACCGATGGTCGTATCCGGCAGCATGCCTTTGACGGCAAGCATCATCGCCTGTTCCGGCTTGGTTTTCATAAGCTCGCGGTATTTGATCTCCTTGAGCCCGCCAACCCAGCCTGAGTGACGGCGGTAAAATTTCTGGTCGAGCTTGTTTCCTGTCAGAACGGCGTTGGCGCAGTTGACAACAACAACATGGTCACCGCAGTCGACATGCGGGGTAAAGGTCGGTTTGTGCTTCCCGCGAAGCAGTATCGCAACAGTAGACGCTGTACGGCCAAGGGGTTTTCCGGCCGCATCAATGACGTACCATTTGCGAACCACATCTGCCGGTTTTTGCATAAAGGTAGACATTCGCTTTCCTCCAATTTATCTTTTACATAGTATTGAATCAATCAAAGCCCCGTACATAAGGGCGCAAAAGGTATTATACCTGTCCCGTTAACGAAAAGTCAACCTTTTTTCGGCAATCATTCCGTTTATCCCTCTCCATCTCTATGATTCTCGCTTATTCTTCCATATTCTCACTATTTCTCACTCTCTATTTCAGTTTTTGTCAAAACATTCAATGCTACTTTGTCCCAAATATTGAAGGAGGCCCAACCATGTCTCGATTCGGAAAGCTAAAAACTTTGTTCGTCTATCTTCTTCCTATTCTATCCAGTGTGATCTGTGGATACTATACGCTAGTCATTCTCATTTCAAGTGTTGACTACTGGCCTTTGATTTTGATTACAATTTCAAGTTTACACCTCTTATCCTTTGTTCCGCTCTATGTATCCGGTATCCGAAACAGGCTGACAAAGCGGCTGATCTTCTTTTCCTGCTACTGGGCGATCTCGTTGCTCCTTCTTGTTCTCGGGCTGATTTTTGAGGGAGGCGGTTTGTTTTTTTTGAATTCAGAACTGATTTTTACGATCCTAAATATACTTTTCTCGTTCCCGGTTATTGGTTTTGGCGCGGTTTTTGACAGCACTCTTCCTTCTATCGGGCTCGTTGGCATCCTGCTTATTTTCGGAATATATGGGATTATTTGGATAAAAAAGCAACAGAAATACGGCCTTTCATTCTGAAAAGTTGATTTTTTTCATTTTTATGGTATATAATGTACCGCATCGCGATCTTTTCATGATATAGTCAGTCAATTTCAAAACGTTAAAACGTTTTGAAACGGCGGGCTTCGCCCGTCGGCACGCCAAAGGCGTGCCGACTGACTATGCAGCAAGGTTAACGCCGCCACAGACGGCGCGCGGCACACGCCGCGAATGAAAAACGCTTTAGCGTTTTTCATTTAACCAGCTATCGGTGTTATCGGATTAAGATCACTGCAAAATAAATTCCGCCGATGCAGCAATGCATTCTATGCAACGCGCGGCATACCAAATAGGATAAGCTAGATGAAAAAGAGCGTTGAGGGAAAAGTTCGAAAAGCCTGTGATCTTTACGAGTTAATAGATGACGGCGACCATATCGCGGTCGGCGTCTCCGGCGGGAAAGATTCTGTCGCGCTCCTTCATATTCTCGCATCCTTTCGACAGTACAGTCCAAAACAGTTTTCGCTTCACGCGCTGATAATCGATCCGCAGTTCAATTCAACCGAGACCGATTATACCCCGCTCCTCTCGTTGCTCCAATCGATGGAGATCCCCTATTCTATTCGAAGAAGCAATCTCGGCGAAGTCATTTTTGAAATCCGCAACGAGAAGAATCCCTGTTCCCTTTGCGCGAGGATGCGCCGCGGCGCGCTCCACGATATGGCAATCGACGCCGGATGCAACAAAATCGCGCTTGGACACCACATGAACGACGCTGTTGAAACGCTTTTTCTAAACCTGTTTCACGAGGGTCGTCTTGAGAGCTTCCGGCCAAAAACCTACCTGTCCAGAAAAGATATCACGATGATTCGACCACTTGTTCTCTGTGAAGAGCGGGAAATCGTTTCTTATGTCGGAAGACATTCGCTTCCGATCGTCAAGAGCCGCTGCCCGAAAGACGGCCATTCCGAACGGGAACGGATCAAACAGTTTATTTCCGACAAGGAAAAAGAATATCCGGGCTTTCTCAACCGAACGTTTTACGCGCTGCAACGAGGAAACATCAGTGGCTTCGGCTACATAAAATAACAAATTGCATTATCGTATAAAGGCATAAGGTTATGAATGATTTTGACTTAAAGGGCATCGAAAAATATCAGAAGCAGCTCAAAAAGGAAATGAAAAGGGAAGAACGCGCCTACGAAAACCGCCGCCTTTCTTTTGAAAAGCGGCCTTCCGTGGAGGAGAGCACCCCTGAACCAAGTCTGTTCCGCGCCCCTATTTTTGAAGCTGAACCAAGTTCCCCTCTTTCGGAATCCATCGAAGCGATCCATGAATTGCCAAACGAAGCAGCAGCTGTCATCGGCGAAAGCGATTTGCTGCCTTCGTTTATTCCTGATGATCCGGTTGTTTTTGTCGCTTCTGAAACCGAAGAAAACTTTCAAGAACCAGTTGATGACAACGTTATCCTTTTCAGAGAAGACGTTTTGCACGATGATCAGCCTGTTCCGTATTCTGAGGAACCGATCATCTTTGTCTCGTCCGAATCTTTTGAGGAGATCCCCGCTGCTCTCGACGATGCGGCGGCCCTTTTAGAGAGCACAGATGAGATTTTCGACCTTCCGGATCCTTTGACTATCGAAGGGGATATCGCCGAAATCACTGTCGAAGCGGATTCTCCAATCGAATCGTTCGTCTTTGTTGACGAGTCCGTCTATGATCAGTTTTTGTCCGACAGGGACGACGACGTATTTTTAGACGAGTCTTCGTTCATCGATTCAGCTGATCTTCAAAATGATACGGATGAAGAGATTCTCTTTCCGATATCCCTCGCACTCTCGGACGATGTTTTTGATTCAGAGCCGGACGAAGCCACCGATTTTTCGGAAGAACCGGTTATTGAATGCGTTTCGCTGATTGCCGTTCCCCAGCCGGACGATGGCCGCTATCTTGAACTTTCAGGGATAGACAATCTTTCCGGCCGAAGAATCCGTTCGATTATCCAACTGGTTCCGGACGCCGAACCGAATCCTGTTTTGGAACCGGCTTCTATCCATACCGAAACCGAACTCGAAGCGGATGCCGAGGGAAAAGAGGACAAATCCCCCTCGATTATCTATCTTCCCGGCGACATCTATAAAGAGACATTTCTAAATCGACTAAAACGCGGCATCTTCAATCCCCGCGTAGCCGCGGCAGCAATATTCCTGACTCTGTTCCTCGTTCCCGTCTATCTATTCTATGCCGTAGGAACCGTCAGCTATCTGACCGACAAAGGCGACAGCGCCATGCCACGCAAAGTCGTTTGGACAACGCTCAACTCGCCGCGCGAAATCGCGTCTACCGTTACCGAGCTAGACAAAGCCGACCGCGTTGAAGTAGAGGACTTTGGTTCAACCCAAATGTTGACGGTTGTCCGCTCCTATCCGATTTCGATAGCTGTAGACGGCGAAACCGAATCGGTAAAAGTTCTCGATATCACCGTCGAAGATTTCCTCGAGCAGGAAGGAATCGACCTGAAAGAAGAGGACATCCTCTCGCTCGAGCCGGATCACCTTCTCGAAGAGGGCGATGAACTCGTTATCCAGCGCGTAACCTTTGAGACGCGCGAACCGGTCATTGAGACGGTCCCGTTCCAGCAGATCAAAAAGAACAGCCCGATTCTTTCGAAGGACCGCGAAGTTTTGGTCCGGGATGGCGTTGACGGTTTGGCAGAACGGGTTTACCTTGACCGCTATGTCGATGGAGTTCTTGAGTCTTCGGAAATCATTGAAGAAACAATCCTCGAACAGCCGATTCATGAGCTTACGGTAACCGGAGATCCAACTGTTCCCGCCAGCATGGTCGAAGGGAGCCTCTATACCGATATTGAGATTGTTGACGGTGTACCCGAAACTTATAAATCGGTTATGGAAGATGCGATCTGTACCGCCTACAGTTTTGGCCCGAATACCTTCGGCGCAAGCGGCATGAAATTGATCCAGGGGTTTGTCGCTACCAACCCGGACGTAATTCCTTATGGAACGCTGATGTATATTGCCTCCGACCGCTTTACCTATGGCTGGGCAGTTGCCGCCGATTGCGGAACGGCCATGATGGAGGGATACGTCGACATCGACTGCTACTTTGAAACGTATGACGAAAGCGCCATGTTTGGCAAGAAACTTCTAAACGTCTATATTATCGGCCAGCTAACCCAAAGCCAGCTCGAGGACTACGCCGCCAACGGCATGTTCTACGGCAGGGTTCCGAAAACGTTGGCACCAGAAGAACCCGTTATTCCGTAAATACGTTGTCCCCCCGGTTTCGGCCGGGGGGATTTTTATTTCGGCTTGGTATTTGTAGCCATTTCTATCTAAACTTTTTTACCGCCGAATTGTTCAAAAAATCCGCCTTGACTTCACCGCTCGATTTGCATAACATGGTTTTACAGTTTATACTGATAATAGAGTTCAAGTCACGAATATTCATGAAATAAAGGAGGGCGTAAAATGCACACATTCATCATTGCCGAAGCGGGCGTAAACCATAACGGCGACATTAACCTCGCTAAGAAACTGATTGATGCGGCTTGCGAAGCCGGCGCGGATGCGGTCAAGTTTCAAACCTTCGTGCCGGAAA
>CAZGYK010000121.1:0-5276 GCA_964530485.1 uncultured Oscillospiraceae bacterium | reverse complement strand
TGGAAACCGCAAAGGAAAAGGGTGTCCTTATGCTCATCCCTGCCGACAATGTCTGCGGAAAAACCTTTGCTGAAGATACCGAAACTGTAACTCAGAAGTCTATTCCTGACGGCTATATGGGTCTTGACATCGGTCCGGTTACAATCGGACGTTTTGAAGACGCGATCAAGGATGCCGGAACCGTTATCTGGAACGGGCCGATGGGAGTCTTCGAATGGCCGCGCTTTGCGGTCGGTACCGAAGCAGTTGCAAAAGCGATCGCCGAAAGTGGTGCTATTAGCATCATCGGCGGCGGAGACTCAGCCGCTGCGATTGAAAAACTCGGCTATGCCGACAAGATGACCCACATCAGCACCGGCGGCGGCGCATCCCTCGAATTCCTCGAAGGTCTTGAACTTCCGGGTATCGCGGCAATCGACGACAAGTAGTACGGAACCTACGTATCGCTACATTGCTGCAGTTTTCGGCAAATACGGCATTTAGACGGTCAAAATGCCGCATTTAGGCTATCAAAATGCCGGGGCTCGCGGCTTTGCCGCTCGACTTTAAGTAAAAGGGAGGCAACCGCCTTCCTTTTTATTTTTGAAATTCTCCTTGAATCTCGCCTATAAGATTGTTACACTAATACTATATTATATATGTGAAAGGAAACTACTATGGACAAGTCCAAACGTGCGGCTGTGTTAGCCGGAAACTGGAAGATGAACAAAACTGCAAAAGAGGCGGCAACGCTGATTGACGAACTGATTCCGGCGGTCAAGGACGCCAACTGTGAAGTCATCATCTGTGTCCCGTTTACCGATATCGGAGTAGCGGTAGAGAAATGCGCCGGAACTAACATCAAAGTTGGCGCACAGAACTGCCATTTCAAAGAGTCCGGAGCCTATACCGGTGAAATTTCCGCCGACATGCTCGTCGAAGCCGGCGTAACCCATGTCATTATCGGCCACAGCGAGCGCAGACAGTATTTTGGAGAAACCGACGAAACCGTCAACCTCCGCTCCAAAGCGGCTCTCGCAAAAGGTCTTACCGCAATCATCTGTGTCGGCGAGCTTCTTGAAGAACGCAAATCCGGAATTACAGAAAAGGTTGTCTCTCGTCAAGTCAAAGCAGCTCTCTTTGAGATGAGCAACGAGGACATGAAAAAAGTTATCATCGCCTACGAACCTGTTTGGGCAATCGGAACCGGAAAAACAGCAACTAGCGAACAGGCCGCCGAAGTTTGCGGATTTATTCGCGGAGTCGTAGCAAGCCTTTTCAACAATGACATTGCGAACGCTCTCACCATCCAGTATGGCGGATCGATGAATCCGGCGAATGCCAACGAGCTTCTCGCCCAAGCGGATGTCGACGGCGGTCTTATCGGCGGCGCAGCTCTAAAGGCAGCCGATTTCAAAGCCCTTGTCGACGCGGCTAGCAAATAGAATTGTATCGCTGAAGATCCGCTATTTTCTCGCGGTTGTTCGGGTTTTTGACTGTCGAAAACCGTTTTTGACCATCAAAAACCGCAAACTCGCGACTGCATTGCTCGGCTTGCGGGAGGGAGTTTCCCTCCCGCTCTTTGCTTTAACCTATGTACCTTTCGCAAAATAACGTTATATGTAGAAAGCGAATCAATCTATGAAAAAACCAGTCATGTTGATGATCCTAGACGGGTATGGCTATTCGCCCGATCCTTACGGCAACGCAATTCTTGCCGCCGATACTCCTTATCTTGACGCACTCATGGAAAAATGGCCGCATACGTTAATCGGCGCATCCGGCATGGACGTCGGTCTCCCGGACGGTCAGATGGGAAACTCTGAAGTTGGCCATACCAATATCGGCGCAGGCCGGGTCGTCTATCAGGATTTGACCCGCATTACAAAGTCCATCAGCGACGGCGACTTCTTTTCAAACGCTGCGCTTGTTGAAGCAGCAAAGAGTGCAGCGAAAAATGATAAGGCACTTCATTTAATGGGGCTTCTATCCGACGGCGGTGTCCACAGCCATATCAATCATGTTATCGCGATCGTAAACCTTGCGAAAGAACAGGGCGTAAAAAAACTCTATGTCCATTGTATTCTTGACGGACGCGACGTCCCTCCCCACTCCGGAAAAGGGTTTATCGAAGAACTCGAAAAAGAGCTTAAAACTATCGGTCTCGGCGAAATCGCAACCGTTACCGGTCGCTATTATGCGATGGATCGCGACAACCGCTGGGAACGCGTTGAGAAGGCCTATGCCGCTTTTGTCCTGGGAGAAGGGATCAAAAACAGCGACCCTGTCGATGCAGTTCAAAAAAGTTATGACAGCGATGTAACCGACGAATTTGTGTTGCCGGTTGTCGTCAAGGAAGGCGGCCAAATATCCGCTGGAGACAGCGTTGTTTTCTTTAACTTCCGCCCCGACCGCGCAAGGGAGATCACCCGTACCTTTGTCGATCCCAAGTTTGACGGATTCGAGCGAAAGAACGGATTTTTCCCGCTCGATTATATCTGCATGACCGAATACGACGCAACAATGCCGAATGTCAAGGTTGCGTTCCCCGCCCAGTCTCTTGACAATACTTTTGGGCAATATATCAGCTCTTTCGGCCTCAAACAACTCCGCATTGCCGAAACCGAAAAATATGCCCATGTAACCTTTTTCTTTAACGGAGGCGTCGAGGATGCCTATTCCGGAGAAGACCGTTGCCTGGTCAATTCTCCGAAGGTCGCTACCTACGATCTGAAGCCCGAGATGAGCGCCTACGAAGTCGCCGACGAGGCCGTCGCCCGAATCAAAAGTGGAAAGTACGACGCGATCATCCTGAATTTTTCCAACTGTGATATGGTTGGGCATACCGGGGTATTCGAAGCCGCAAAATCCGCGGTCGAAGCGGTTGACCGTTCGGTCGCAAAGGTTGTCGACGCCGTTCTCGAGGTCGGGGGCATCTGCCTGCTTACCGCCGATCATGGAAACGCCGAAAAAATGTATGAGCCGGACGGAAGCCCGTTTACCGCCCATACCACAAACCCGGTCGTTTTTATGACGATCGGCGAGTCCTCAAAACTGCGGGACGGCGGCAAATTATCGGATATTGCCCCAACGATGCTCCGCTTACTCAATCTCCCTCAGCCCGCCGAAATGGAAGGCAAATCTCTTATAATTGATTAATTTCGATCAGCGCTCAACCTAGGATCACTTTGACAATTCGTTGTCTTTTGGATCCGCCGTATCCTTTTGATATGGTCTGCCCTTCGGTGTCTTGGCGGGACACCGCGCAGCTTTGCGAAGAGGGTAAAATCTACGCCGGAAAGAATAATTGTGTCCATTCGAAAACTAATCCGCGCGGCGATGATTGCCGCGGTCTATACCGTTTTATGCGTTGTGTTGGCTCCGATTTCCTACGGAACCGTTCAAATCCGGATCAGCGAAGCGCTGACTCTATTTGCGGTCTTTTCCCCTGAGGCTATTGTCGGCGTGACAATCGGGTGTTTCCTTTCGAATCTGATTGCGTCGGCGCCGGTCGATATGGTTTTTGGGACGCTCGCAACCCTGGTTGCGGGAATTCTTACCTACCGCCTGCGCCATCTCCGTACAAAGGGGCTTGCGATTGCCGCAAGTATTCCTCCGGTTATTGTCAACGCGCTCGTTGTCGGAGCAGAGCTTACGCTTCTCTATTATCCAAAAGGCTCCCCCTTTTGGATATGGCTTATCAACATCACAAGCGTCGGCGCAGGACAAATCATCAGTTGCTCCACCCTCGGCGTCTTCCTCATTTACCTGATTGAGAGGAATCCAAGATTACTCTCGATCATGAAGGATTCTTGACAGGAGGTTCTTTTATGAGTATGCATATCACTGCAAAAAGTGGAGATATTGCCGAATCGATTCTGCTTCCCGGCGATCCGATGCGGGCAAAGTATATCGCTGAGCGCTATCTTGAAGACGCGTTTTGCTTTAATGAACTGCGCGGAATGTACGGCTATACCGGAAACTACTGCGGAAAGCGTGTCTCGGTAATGGGAACCGGAATGGGGATTCCGTCGGTTTTGATTTATACAACCGAGCTCTGCCGAGACTATGGCTGCCAAAAGCTTGTACGGATCGGAACCGCCGGCGGTTATGATCTGAAGCTAAAACTAATGGACATTGTCCTTTCTCAAGCAACAAGCACCACATCCGCCCTCAACGACTATACCTTTCCCGGCCATTATGCGCCGACGGCGGATTTTCTATTGCTCGACCGGGCATATCATCTTGCGGTTGAGAAAAATATTCCCGTCTACGTCGGGAATACGCTCTGTAACGATCATCTCTATTTCGAAGAACGCGGTGACAATGCATCGCTTTGGGCGTCCTATGGGGTTATTGCTTCCGAGATGGAAGCGGCGGCGCTTTACACTGTCGCCGCCCACTATAAAAAACAGGCGCTGACAATGATGACCATTGTCGAAACCGTGTCCGGAGAGGATGACAGCGTCGTCTCGGATCGCGACAAAGAACGCACGCTGGACGATATGATTACGCTCGCGCTTGAGACGGCTCTCTAATTGCATCTATCCTTCAATCGTTGATGAATATGTGTGACAAATAAAGGTTTTGGATTATCAACGTTTCGTTCCAACCAAATCTCTTTTGAGAACTGTTTCAAACAATCTTTGTCGATTTTTGTGACTTTGATTGATTCTAAAAGCCAAAGAATGGTATACTGTTTTTAAGAAATGATTGGCATTGTTCCAAAGCCGGGCGCGAGGCACGCTTGCCTTTATACTTTTTTCCTAGACAAGCGGAGCGTATCTTGATAGTTAAGATACAGGAATAAAGCGTCCAGCTAAAAAATATGGGAGGTCATCATGAAAAAGAGTACTTTAGTTGCTGTTATTGTCGGTCTTGTTGCATTTATCGGCGCGGTAGTCGGCGCGCTCTACGTTCTCAAACGTCGTGGAATCCTCTTTATTGACGACGACTACGACTATGAATTTGACGATTTTGTCGACGACGAGGCCGATCGAATTGAAGTCAAAGCAGCCGAGGCCGGACGCAAAGTAAAAAAGGCCGCTAAGGATGCGGAAGTCAAGGTCGAAGACGCCGTTGCGTCGGTAGAGGAAAAGGTTCAGAGCGAAGCGGATAAAGCGAAAAATCATTTTGGTTTTTAGGAAAGAAAAGCCTTATCTCATTTGCAATGTCAAAAAAGGTATGCTATAATCATAGGGCGCCTAAAAAGCGCCCTATAGATATCGCGGGGTGGAGCAGTTGGTAGCTCGTCGGGCTCATAACCCGGAGGTCGTAGGTTCAAATCCTTCCCCCGC
>CAZGYK010000120.1:2327-5295 GCA_964530485.1 uncultured Oscillospiraceae bacterium | reverse complement strand
AAGACGCATTTTATCTCCAATCATCGCAATAAACTCTGAATTGGTCGGTTTCCCTCTCATATTGTGAATGGTATAGCCAAAGTAGGAATTGAGCGTGTCAATGTCTCCGCGATCCCACGCTACCTCTATTGCATGCCGGATAGCCCTCTCGACCCGGGAAGATGTCGTTCCGTGATTTGTTGCAATACCAGGGTACAACTGCTTCGTTACGGCGTTGATCATCGCCGGATCTTCTACAACCATCATGATTGCATCCCGCAAGTAGTTATAACCCTTAATATGAGCGGGTACTCCGATTTGGTGCAGAATTCCCGTTACGATCTCCTCAAGATCCGGTTTCTCAACCGGCATAACCTTTGATCCGACATCAACATATCCTGAGAAAGAGGAAATCCGATCTGCCAATACCGAAAAATCAAATGGTTTCAAAATATAAAACGATGCTCCAGCCCTGATTACTTCGCGTTCCATGATTGGATTGTCAAACCCGGAGATCACAAAGAAAGCGGGCGACTTGATTCTACCCTCTACCTTGACGCGCTTCATCACGCCGATCGCATCTAAATTCGGCAAGACAATGTCCATGACTACAACATCCGGTTGACAATTTCGGATTGTCTCCATTACGGCATTTCCATCTTTTTCACAATTTACAACCGAAAAGCCTCTGTCTGCAAGAACCTTTGAACAAAGTTTCCCAAAATCCATACTATTGTCTGCAAGCAAAACGGTAAATTTATTATCCAAAAACCCACCACCCTCACGGAAGTTCATAATCAACTCCTAGACTCCTACCTATTTTATTCCGCTTTCTAAAAGCCAAAATTAATCCCATAGTTCCACGTCCACGTTATTCAGATGTGATGGAAGTTCATTTACCATATTTTACTAAATTTTTATTACAATAAGAATCTTTTCTTATGCTAATTATTGAACAAAATGTAAAATGTTGCGCGCGAATTTTGTCGAATAGTCAGTGTCTGGTCATTTTTTGCTAAATATTGTCTATTTTTGTCGAATTTCTTGTCTATTGACAATTTTAGTTTCATCCAAATAGAACATCCCCGGACGGTCATCGAGCGTCAAATAGCCATCGATTATCTTCGGTGGGTTCTCAAGCATCGAGACAAACCCCGGAACCGTTCGCATCAGATACTCAAAGCATGGCGTAATATCGGGAGCCATCGCAGCGGAAACGCTTGCAAGCGGAAGCAAAGACATTCCATGCGGCAGATACTTCACGCCATACATTTCGCAGAGTTCTCCGCCTCTCATGATCTCAGTAATACCGCCAAACATTTCCGGTTCCGGCTGGTAAACATCAACCAATCCCGCTTTTAGGAATTCATGCAGCTCAAATCGATTAAAGAGCTTTTCGCCAAGTGAGATCTGAATGTTGGATTTCTCTCGAAGAACCTTATATGCCTCTATTCGATCCGCGCGAAGAGGTTCCTCTATCCACATCGGCCGCACCGTTTCCAGCTCCGGAAAAATATCTAAACAGTAACTCAAATCCCATGCCGACCAAGCATCAAACATGATATTTGCATCGTCGCCCAGGGTCTCGCGTACCGTATAGGCAAGTTCCAGATTCTTTTCGATTCCTTTGCTTCCGGATGTTGGTCCGTATTTGAAAAACCATTTCTGTCCATAGACGCCCATCTCTTTTACTTTCAATGCCCATTCCTTGACGGCGTCCATGTCATCGACATCGCATCCAAGCGTGCTGATATAGGCCATCAACCGGTTTCTTCCCCCGCCGAGAAGCTTAAAGACAGGCATTCCCGCAGCTTTTCCTTTCAAATCCCACAGCGCACAGTCTATCGCCGAAATAGCCGCCATCAATGAGCCCGAGCGCCCATAGGCAGCGTAGCGATCTATCTTGTCGCGAATGGTTCGAATCTCAATAGGGTCCATTCCAATCAGAAGCGGTTTGTATATGTTAAGGATTGCGTCAACCTGCATATACTGATTGACCGGAAGGTGAATCCCGCTTATCCCTTCGTCGGTCAAAATCTCTATCATAATATTCTTTACGAATCCGGGCTCGGGTTTCACATGAGGTGACAGCGAAAATGCTATCGGGGATTTTTGATGTTCCTCGTAATAGTCTAGCGGACTTACTTGGCGATCAATCTGAGGCCATTCCGGGGAAAACTCAGTCTTGAGAAGATATGCCTTAATGTCTGTTATCTTCATAGTGTTCCCAACCTTTCGTTTTTTTTAATTATACCATAAGACCCATCCTCGGCTGCAAGCTCAAGATATGTCCCAGATTTGCTCGGTTTTAGCATCCATAACTAGGTTCAAATCCGGCATAGTCATCACGCCAAAAAAAGAGCGACGGCTATTTTGCCGTCGCTCTTTCGAACTATTTTCAGAAATTATTCTTCGTTTTCCTTCGCAACTTCTTCCGCCAACTCTTCAGCCTTCTCGACAGTTTCCTCTGAGGGTTCTTCGAACTCTTCAACCGCCTCGTCGATCGGCGCAATCGGTTCAGCTTCATCGGCACCAATCGCTTGCTGGGCAACTTCCTCAGTCTCATCTTCAGAAGCCGTTTTGGCTTTGCGTTCTAAAACCGGAGCTCCTTCAAACTTCATCGATAGCGAAATGCGTTTTTTCTCCGGGTCAACGCCAATCAACTTAACCATTACCTCATCGCCAACCGCGAGTAGATCGGACGCTTTTTCGACATGTTCTTCCGCGATCTCAGAGATATGAACCAATCCGTCAATTCCCGGCATAATCCGGACAAACGCGCCAAACTTGGTCAGCGAAACGACGGTTGCCTTAAAGACATCCTCAACCTTAAAGTTTTTCTCAAAAACTTTCCAAGGATTGTCGTCTTCCTTGCGGTAGCCGAGAGAGATACGTTTACGGTCACGATCGACTTCACGGACATAGACCGATATTTCATCTCCAACCGAAACAACTTTTTTATCTACAAAATCATACCCAATAACATCGT
>CAZGYK010000120.1:1500-2317 GCA_964530485.1 uncultured Oscillospiraceae bacterium | reverse complement strand
GCCAAGAAAGTTCGCTGATATGAACCATTCCATCAACACCGCCAAGGTCAACAAACGCGCCATAGCTGGTCAGCGACTTGACAATACCGGTATATTCTTTTCCTTCTTCAACCGTCTCCCAGAATGCGTCGCGCTTTTCGTTAATCTCAGTCTGTAGAACCGCGCGGATGGATCCAATGGCGCGGCGGCGCGCCGGGTTGACTTCCAGAATTTTAATTTTGACATTCTTATGAAGCAGCTTGTCATAGCTTTCGCCAAAACGAAGCGTCGCCTGAGATGCAGGTACAAATACACGGACACCCTTAACCAAAGCAATCAGACCTTTGTTCACAAGTTCCGCAACATAAGCATCCAGAACAGTGCCCTCTTCGGCTGCCGTTGTCAGAAGCTCAAGCCCTTCGCTTGAATCAATCCTCTTTTTCGAAAGAGTTGTAATTCCTTCCTGGTCGTTTGTCTTAATGACAAGCAAATTAAGCTTGTCTCCGACCTTTACCAGATCTTCGAGCTTCTGACTACCGTCATCGCTCATCTCTTCCGCGGGGATGATACCGGTATGCTTCGAGCCAATATCTACAACAATTTCATTGGGACGGATCTGGGTTACAACCCCCGAAACCCGTTGATTCCGGTGAATCGGGCGAAGCGAATCCTCCAACGCCGTTTCGAAGTTAAATTCTTCTTCCATAACGCTGTCGCTTTCAGGTACGCTTTCTGTCTTTGTTTCTGTCTCGACGGCCTCGATAACAGTGTCTCCATTTTCCTTGATGATCTCGTCCATTCGTGTGAGAACCTCCTCAATTACTGGGGTTGGCGTTGA
>CAZGYK010000120.1:0-1448 GCA_964530485.1 uncultured Oscillospiraceae bacterium | reverse complement strand
TTTCGATTCCACCGAATAAGTCACTGCATTTTCTTGACAGATATCATGCAACTTTTTCGTATTTGAGCTGTCTTTTCCACCAATCACAATGCATACGTCGTTTTCAGCTCCGAGCTGTTTCGCTTCTCTTTGCCGTTCGATCGTCGCACTGCAAATGGTTTCATATACTTCAATGTCGGAATAAAAATCCTTTGCGGATTCTACGCATCTTATATATTGTAACAGATTAAACGTCGTTTGCGCAACTAGTAATACCGGGATGTTCCCTGTTTTAGGGAAAATATTTTCAATCAGTTCATCGTTTGAATGAAAAATGTAAAAATTTTCCTTGCAATATCCAGAAATTCCGACGACTTCCGGGTGATTCTCATCCCCGGCAATCAAAACCGCTCTTCCCGATTCAGAGCCCTTATTCACAATCGCGTGAATTGCTTCAACAAAAGGACAGGTCGCGTCGATCAACGAAAGCCCACGTTCTTCAATTTCACGATATGTTTCCGGACCTACCCCATGGCTTCGTATTACGATCGTTGATCCACAGTCGGCCTCTCTCGGAAAATCTACCGGTCGAATCCCGCGCTTTGCAAGTTCTTCTACAACTATCCTATTGTGTATGATTGGACCGAGCGTTGCTGCGGTTTTTCCATTAACCAACAGATCCTCGCACATTTTGATCGCGCGCCCAACCCCAAAACAGAATCCCGCAGTTTTTGCAAGGTAAATCTTTACTCTTCCCATAAAAATATCTCTCATCAGTTCGGCATATCGTTGCCGCGAAGCTTTATGAGTTCCTCTCTCACTAAGGCCATCGCTTTTTCGTAATGTCTGTCGTCTGGAGCAAAATCAATATCTTTCGGATCTATGACCGGACCAAAACGAATCGTGATTTTATGAAAGATCCGAGCACCTTTTGGCGCGATGATCTGACAGGGTAGAATTGGCGTATCTGTTTTGATTGCCAGCGCAAATGCCCCCGCCTTGAACTCTAACAACTTCAATGTTTTCGATCGCGTTCCCTCGGGAAAAATCAACATCGTTTCTTTGTTATCGAGCGATTTTCTCGCAAGCGCAAGCGCTCTCGCGCCATCGGCGCGGTCTACTTTTATACAGCCGAGTTTCTCTAGAAAAAAGGCAACAATCGGGTTTTTATACAACTCTTTTTTCGCCATCGGTCGAACATAGAATTTTCCTGCTGCCGCTACCGTAAGAGGATCCCAGGCACTGATATGGTTTGAAATAATGATAAAGTTTCGATCGGTCGGAATATAGTTCTTATGTTCTACGTGGAGAAAAAAAAGCACATAGATCAGCCAACGCAGATACTTCATCACAAAGCGGTAAAATTTTGTCATCCAAGCAGTTTCTCTTTCACGATATTTTCCAAACGTTCTACCGATTCCTGAAGCCCGCTTCCCGTTGTATCAACCAAAACCGAATCCTCTGCGGGC
>CAZGYK010000119.1:4635-5325 GCA_964530485.1 uncultured Oscillospiraceae bacterium | reverse complement strand
AACTGAATCACCGAGAACAAGGCTTCCTTAACCCGTTCCGCCGTTGGGCGGACATCATTTCCTTCAAGGGTGTAGAGGTTTGCGCCTCTCGCGGTCCCTGTAATTACGCGCATCCTTATTTCCTCTTTCTAATGTTCTCTTCCATTATCAAGTAATCAAAATCCCTTGTCAAGAGTTGAAATGTCGATAAACCCGTTCTGCGCTGATGCAGTCCATCTTCTCAACCTGCAAAAGCTCTTCAATTTTCGCTTTCTTAACCGCGTCCATTGTCTTAAAATGCTTCAGTAATGCTTTCGCGCGCACCTCTCCAATACCGTCAATATCGAGAAGAGAGCTTCTTAGTGCATTTTTAGAATGCCTCGCCCTCTGGTAACCGACAGTAAATTTATGTGTCTCATCCTGAATCTTCGTTACCAATGAAAAAGCGTGCTTTCTCGCCGAGAGGCTCAGTTCCCCCTCAGGTCCGACAATATCTCTCGTATGGTGTCTGTCATCCTTAACCATACCGAACAGTGGTACATCCTCAAACGACGTCCCGCGAAGCGCCTCAGTAATGACCGATAGATGCCCTTTTCCGCCATCAGGTCCCGCAATACGTCCGCCACCACGGTTTCCACATAGTAACTGTCGATCTGGTACTGGTAGTCCTCCGTGTCGCTGCGGAGGAAATGCAGCTTCTGGTTCACCGCC
>CAZGYK010000119.1:0-4625 GCA_964530485.1 uncultured Oscillospiraceae bacterium | reverse complement strand
GGTTTGATTGCGTATGCCTTGCTCTTGTCGTCATACCGGGCAACTCTTCTTAGTAAAACTTCGGTCATCGACGCGTAGTCGTCAACGCCGCTAACCGTCTTAACAATAAATCTACGATAATCATATTTTCTTGGCTGTCCCTTAAAGAACACCGTCATTCCGGCAACCGCTTCGTCTCCATAATTTGAAATATCGTACGCCTCTATACGATCGGGCACCGCTTCAAGACCAAGCAAGCTGGCAAGCTCTCCGAGGGCAGACTCATCTCTGCTCCTTCTTCCTGCCTTTAGGTTCAGACATTCTACCGCGTTGCTGTAAGCCATATTGACGAGCGCGCGGTTGTCTCCTCGTTGCGGCATCGAAACCGACACCTGATTTCCCCGCATATCGCTGAGCATCCGCGCAAGATTCTCAGGTTCATCCAACGGTTCATCGGTAAAGACCATTTTCGGAATTTCTTTCCCGAGAATATAATAGTGGTTAATAAACTCTTCTCTGGCGGCAACGATATCGGTTGTTCCGAAAAGCATCTCTTCGTCTTTGTCGGTGAGCATTCCGTCGCGAAATTTTAGAACAACTGCCGCAATGTTGCGTTCATTCGCCGCAAATGCAAACACATCAATATCAGTATGATTTCCAGATTTAATGACTTTTTGTTTTTCATCAATCCGCTCGATCGCAGCTATACTGTCCCGCAAGCGCGCGGCTCTTTCAAATTCCAGTCGTTCGCTGGCTTCATTCATCTCGCTTCGGAGCGTACGAAGAATCTCGCCGGCTCCTTTGGTTAAAAGCGTCACAGCGCTGTCGATTGCTTCCATATACGCTTCGTGACTGATTTTCCCGCTGCAAACGCCCATACAACGCCCGATGTGATGGTTAAGGCAAGGTCTCTCTTTTCCGATATCCCGCGGAAAGGATCTGCTGCAGGTCGGGATCCCAAAAGCCTGAACAGCGGTCTCAACCATTTTTTTTGCCCCGTACGATCCGAGGTAAGGACCGATATATCGCGCGCTGTCCTCCTCCATCCGGTAGACGGAGGTAATTCGCGGATACCGTTCGTCGCTGATTCGGATATAGCTAAAACCTTTGTCATCCTTCATCAGAATGTTGTACTTCGGCAAATTCTGCTTAATCAGCGAGCATTCAAGAACCAATGCTTCAAACTCGCTATCGGTTACAATAAAATCGAAATTTTCAACATTCGAGACCATCCGTTCAACTTTTTCTTCGTGCGGCGTTCCCTCCCGGAAATAACTTACTACGCGATTCCGGAGCCGCTTGGCTTTTCCAATATAAATGATCTCGCCCTTTTTATCGCGCATCAAATAGACCCCCGGCAACTGCGGGAGTAATAGCGCTTTTTGGTTGAGTTCTTTTAGTTTCTCCATAGATGCTTCCTGTTTGTCGTTCTACTCGATATTATACTATAATCCGTTGCACTCTAAAAGACTTGAAAATTCACAATACGCGAGCGAATCACGAGAGTTTGAGACTATAATGTAATATTCCGAAAGATATTACTCTGATTTGACAAAAAAGAAACGCTGTCCGGCAAGCCGGACAGCGTGCTTTTTCTGTTGTTATTCCTTGAATCCGGAATTGATCAGCTTAATCAAACCTTCAACAGCCTGCTGCTCGTCTGATCCATCCGCAATGATGCGTATCGGCGTTCCACCCACAATTCCAAGAGACAATACACCGAGAAGGCTTTTTGCGTTGACCCTGCGCTCTTCCTTTTCAACCCAAATCGAGGATTTATATTCGTTTGCTCGCTGAATGAAAAAGGTTGCCGGGCGCGCATGAAGACCCACTTGGTTCTCGACCATAACATCTTTAACGAACATCTACAATTTCTCCTTTATCTATCTCTTCGTTAAAATCTTTTATAACTAATTGATAACATGATAGCTGAAAAGCTGTATAAAGTCAACAAAACGCATCGATTGTAACCAAAGTTTCTGCTACTTTCCTAGATAAAACAACATTTCTGTTCCCGCATTTGGTGATATCGACTGAACCTACTACTTCTTGCTGTTATCCTATTAAATCAAAAAGGAACTATACTACAAGTTGTGGATCAGTCTCCATCTTGCTTGAGATAAGCCTCATAGAGATCCGGTCTTCGTTCTCTCGTTCGCTCAAGCGACTGCTCATGCTTCCATTTTTCGATATTCGCGTGATGTCCGGACAACAGTATTTCCGGAACGCTCCGCTCCATCCACGTCTCGGGTCGAGTATATTGCGGGTGTTCTAAAAGTCCATGATAATGGCTTTCTTCCTCATACCCGGCCTTTTCAGACAGTACGCCTTCCTGAAGCCGCGCAACAGCATCAATCAGGATCAGCGCAGGAAGTTCCCCGCCGGTTACGACATAATCCCCTACCGATATCTCCTCATCGACGATCTCGTCTATTACCCGCTGATCAACACCTTCGTAATGTCCGCACAGTATTGCGAGGTTATCATACTCCGCGAGTTCTTTTACCCGTTCCTGGGTCAACGTCTTCCCTTGCGGAGTCATATAGATGAGGTGCGGGCGCGTCTTTGCTTCTTCCATGACTGCAAGAAAACAGTCGTAGATTGGCTGGGCGTTCATAACCATCCCCTGCCTGCCCCCGTAGGGCGCGTCATCGACCTGTTTCTGTTTATTTTTGGTGTAATCTCTGATATTGTGGCTTACGATCGAAAGCTTCCCTGCCGATACGGCCCTGCCAATGATGCTAAGTTGGGCATAGGAATCACAAAACTCTGGAAACAATGTCAGAATATCAATCCGCATACCCTCTTCTCCTAATCCTCAAGCATTCCCGGAATCGGGCATACTAAAATCGCTTTGGTCTCTGGGTCAACTGACCGAACAAATGCTTCAACCGCGGGCATCATACGAAGATCACCCGAACTCATTTTAATGTGGTACACATCATGAGCGCCGTTCGACGTCACATCCGCAAGTATCCCGTAGACTGTCCCGGTTTCCGCGTCCTTTACTGTCGAACCGATCAAATCATCGATAAAATGGGCACCCTCTTCTAGAACAACATCGTTTCTATCAAAATATAACAGTTTCTCGATAAACTTCCTTGCATCCTCTACTGTGTCGACATCTTCAAACTTGAGGATCACCATATTTCCATGTGCTCTTGCCCGTTCAACTTTGATTGAGTTTTTTCCAAGAGCATCAAAAAAAAGCGTTTCGAACGAGAGAAACATCTCCGCCGAATCGCAGTAAGGGTAAACCTTTACTTCTCCACGAATCCCATGGGTAGTTACAACCTTTCCGGCTGTTAAATACTGTTTCATGTATTCTCCATAATCAAACAAAAAAACACACACAATGCCGCCACAGCAGTCTTTTGCTGCGGCAACACTGCGCCTGATTTTTACTTGTCGAAGAGTCGCTTAGTCGATTTCAACCGCTATATGCGAACCTACGCGTACAGCTGCCGCGCGCATAATCACACGGATCGCTTTTGCGATTCTTCCCTGCTTTCCGATAACGCGGCCCATGTCCTGTTCGCCGACCGAGAGGTGATAAACAACGACTCCCTCTTCATTTGGCTCGTCTACAGATACTTTTACGGAATCTTTGTCCTCAACAAGCCCTTTGGCAATGGTGACCAGTAAATCTTCCATGGTGCTCTCCTTTCAAACCGGTTGGACGTCCCCCGGTTGAGCTAGTTTCCGCTTACTAGATAATGTCGTTTTTCTTAAGCAGCGCTTTGACCGTATCTGTCGGCTGGGCGCCGGTGCTGATCCATTGTTTCGCCTTTTCGGCGTCAATCTTCACAACTACCGGATCCTTTGTGGGATCATAATAACCGATCTCCTCAATAAAACGTCCATCGCGCGGAAATCTGCTATCCGCAACAACGATACGGTAAAACGCCTGTTTCTTCGCGCCCATCCTGCGCAATCTGATTTTTACAGCCATGATTCTTTTCCTCCAAGCAATAATAAAAATAATTAAATTTATAATTGACCGTTTCTTCTCTATCAAGTGTGCTCGAACGAAGCCAAGCTAACTGTTAGGCCTTGCATTCGCTCTCAGATTAGAATACGGTTACAATCCTTTGCTAAAACGGCAATTGCATACCGCCCATTCGTCCGCGCCGTTTCCCTGGCCGCGACATCTTTTTCATCATCTTGTTCATCTGCTCAAACTGTTTGAGAAGACGGTTGACATCTTCAACCCTGGTTCCGCTACCAGCAGCTATTCTTCGCTTGCGCTGCGGATTAATAATCGCCGGCTTAGTACGTTCCGCCGGCGTCATCGACTGGATCATCGCTTCAACCCGCTTAAACGCTTTCTCATCTATTGCCTCTTCCGGGATACTCGCCCCGTTCGGCATCATCGCCATCAGCTGACGCAGGTTCCCCATCTTGCTAAGTTGGGCCAACTGATCGAGAAGATCATTCATATCAAACCCTGTTTTGATCTTTCCAATCATCTCAGCGGCTTTTTTCTCATCGATCGCGTGCTCTGCTTTTTCAATTAAAGTCAGGACATCGCCCATCCCGAGAATTCGCGAGGCCATCCGGTCAGGGTGAAATACTTCGAGATCGTCAATTTTCTCTCCGATTCCGGCAAACTTGATCGGCTTCCCAGTTACAGCCAGAACAGAAAG
>CAZGYK010000118.1:0-5329 GCA_964530485.1 uncultured Oscillospiraceae bacterium | reverse complement strand
CGCCCGCCATGATGAAATTCCGGCAATTGGTCAGGGTCATGGCCTCGCCCCGGGTTGTCTGGATGTGCAGGTTGGAGGAGCGCAGATCGCGGATATTCTCTACGCCATTGTTGGAAGCAGCATCGATTTCCGTAACATCCAAAATCGCTCCGCTGTCAATTCCGCTACAGATTTCACAGACGCCGCAGGGTTCTCCGTCTTTGGTATTCGGACAGTTGACCGCCTTTGCTAGAATTCTCGCAAGCGTCGTTTTCCCTGTCCCGCGCACGCCCGTAAAAAGGTACGCATGACCAATCCGACCGGCGGCAACCTGATTTCTCAGCGCCGCGGCGGCATCATCCTGCCCGACAACGTCTCTAAATTGTTTTGGTCGAAACCGCCTGTATAAGGCCTGCGCCATCGTTTCACCTCAAACTATCGGTAGCTCAATCATATAACTATCCCGCGGCATAAAGACGGGCAAAGTGGCTGCGGCACATGAAACATCTGCTTAATGCTGCTCGGTTCCCCGTCTGACATGGTTCACAGGGCCTCATCGCACAGGCTTCACCCGTCTTTATGCCGCGGGATAAGAACGCCTAGAATGATTTTTACTATTTACAGATGGTACAATACACTGGGGTATTCGAAAAACCGGCCGCATTTCCTTCGTCGGTATCGATATGCATCGCAAGCCCGTATTTCGGAGAGACGCGAACGACAACATCATCAAAAATCAAGGAACGCTCGTCGGTCTTAATCGCGGTCTTAACGATCTCTTTATTCTCGACGCCAAATTTTTCGGCATCTTCCGGCAACATATGAATATGGCGCTTCGCAACGATGACGCCTTCCGGAAGGTCAATCTCTCCCGCCGGTCCAATCAGTTTGCAAGCTCCGGAACCGGCTACATCACCTGATTCACGGATTGGCGCCGCTATCCCGATCGAACGGGCATCGGTTGCCGAAAGCTCAACCTGAGACGCTGGACGCGTCGGTCCTAGAATTGAAACATTTGCAAGTTCCTTCTTTGGTCCGACAACGGTGACGCGTTCTTCACAGGCAAACTCTCCCGGCTGGGAAAGGTCTTTCTTCTTCGTCAGTTGATGTCCTTTACCGAACAGCTTTTCGACATCCGCCTGGGTCAGGTGGATATGTCTTGCTGAAACTTCTACTAAAATCTTGTTATCCATATGCTCTCTCCATCCAAATGTTCATTATATGAAACTACGTTTTTCGTAGTTTTCTAACCAATTACTCTTTGAATCTCGCCGGCAAGCGCTTTGGCAAGCGATGCATGTCCGGCAACATCCAAATGGATCTGATCGATCGGGCTTGGCTTCGCTGCGGTTGCTGCATCAAAAAAGTAAAGTCCAAAGGCATCGGCGATTTTTTTGTATTCAACAGCAAAATTCAGCGACTTACGATAAGAATCTTCATTAAAATCAGTAAAAGGTCCTTTTAGGACATCCGCCCCAACCTGAATCGGAGATACAAGAAGGATTTTCGGAACCGCCATCCCATCATAATCGTAATGTAAAATCGTTTTCGAAATGTTCCGCGCACCTTTCGCAATAGCCGGAGCATACGCAGAAAAATGAATCTTCGTATCGTTGGTTCCAAGCATCACAATAACCAAATCAAGAGGAATATGCGTCTGAAGAAGCATCGGAATCGCGTCGATTCCCCTTCGTCCGTCGCTAAGCGGATCATCGAATACGGTCGTCCGACCGTTGAGTCCTTCTTCAATCACATAATACCCGTCGCCGAGAAGCGATTGTAGAATTCCGGTCCACCGCTGATCTCTTCCCAAACGTCCGCCGTTTACGATATCTACGCCATAGGTATTGGAATCACCAAAGCAAAGAACATTCTTCATAGCGGCACCTCAATCATTTATCTGAACCCTATTGATTATACCAATTTGACAGTTTTTCTTCAAGCGTTTTTACAAAGAAGACACAGCTATGTTATAATATCTCTTGAAACGAGGCGATCATATGACGTTATCTGAACTTCGAAGCGAATGCTTAAACTGCAATAAGTGTGAACTGTCAAAAAACCGTACCAATGTTGTCTTTGGCGTCGGAAACGAAAACGCTGAAGTTCTCTTCGTTGGAGAAGGTCCCGGAAAATATGAAGACGAGACCGGAGAGCCGTTTGTCGGACGTTCCGGCCAGCTTCTCAACCATTATCTTGAGGCCGTCGGTCTTTCGCGAGAAGGCGTCTATATTGCAAATATCGTAAAATGCCGCCCTCCGGAAAACCGCGATCCCAAACCTGAAGAACAGGATATCTGTATCGGCTGGCTAAAAGAGCAGTATAAACTGATCAAACCAAAAATCATCGTCTGTCTTGGACGGATTGCCGCCCAGCGCATGATTGATCCGAATTTCAAGGTTACAAAGCAACACGGCGAACTCATCCAAAAGGGAAACGTGCTCATGATGGGTACCTTCCACCCCTCTGCTCTCTTGAGGAATCCTAACAACAAGCCTGAGGCGCTCAGTGATTTTAAGAATTTGGCGAAAAAATTAACAGATTTGCGTTGACTGACTATGCAGCAAGGTTAACGCCGCCACAGACGGCGCGCGGCACACGCCGCGAATGAAAACGCTTTAGCATTTTTCATTTAACCAGCTATAAGATAGGTAGGTTCCTTTGAACCTACCTATCTATTTTTTTGGACTATTTTTCATAACTCTTTCATTACCACGTTTGAAATTCCCGGTTAGTTTTGCCATATAAAGCTGCCGATCCATCTCTGAGAGACCGTCAATCTTTGCGAGAAAAGTCTTCGCCTTTTCGTCTTTTAGAATCATCACTTCGCGATGATTCCACGATAAAAAAACCTTCCCGTCCTTGTTTACCCGATATGAAAAATCCCCGTTCTCTAGCAACCCTTTTTCTTGGCTCATTTAAGCAATTCTCCTATCTCGTACAGCCATTCCCCAGAGGCCATATCGCTTGGCATCGTTAGCCCTCCGCGCGGAGAGAGTGAAACAGGCGTAACCTGCGGACCGTCCGGCATCGCAGAGCGTTTGAACTGCATCGCAAAAAACCTTCGGAAGAACACTTCCATCCATTTCACAATTTCTTCTGAACGATATTTGGTCTCAAAAGCAACCTTCGCAGCAGTAAAGATCTTCTTTGGACTTTCATTGTACACAAACATGTGCCAGAGGAAAAAATCATGCAACTCATACGGGCCGACAATCTCTTCGGTTTTTTGGTGTTGCTGCCCTTCTTTTATTGGCATCAGCTCGGGGCTGATAGGCGTATCGGCGATGTCGTAGAGTACTTCTTTCAAATCCTTCTCGCCGAGATCCCCACAGTAGATCACGAGCGCTTTTACCAATGTCTTTGGAATAGAGCCATTTAACCCATACATCGACATCTGGTCTCCGCCGTAGGTCGCAAAGCCAAGCGCCAGCTCAGATAAATCTCCAGTACCGATCTGAATCCCGCCAACCATGTTACTTAAATCCATCAGAACCTGCGTGCGTTCCCTCGCCTGAGCATTTTCGAACGCGGCATCCGCCGTTTCCCCGCTGTGCCCAATATCCCGAAAATGAAGTTTGATCGATTCACCAATCGGGATTTCCCGAAAATCTACGCCGAGAAGTTCAGATACTTTCCTCGCATTATTCTTTGTTCTGCCGCTCGTTCCGAACGCCGGCATAGAAACAGCAAGAATATCGGTTCTCGGCCGGCTCATCAAATCCATTGCGCGCGCGGCAACCAAGATCGCGAGAGTTGAATCTAGTCCGCCCGAAATACCGAATACCGCTTTTTTTGAACCGACATGCAGCATTCGCTTCATCAGTCCGTGCGCCTGTATATTTAATACATGCTCATAGTAACGCCCGTCATCTTTCGTTGATAGGAACGGATGCGGTTCAGCGTACTTTTCATCAAGTTCCGATTTTAGAACTAGGTCTGATGAACGATAAGGAGGGGTTATCTGAACCTCTAACTCACCTTTCGCAAACGGCTCCCGCTCAGCTATAATATCTCCGCCAACGGCTACCGCGGCATATCCGGAGAACACAAAATCTGTCGTTGATTCATAAAACGAAGGGTTAACCGATAGGACGGCGCAGGATGCTTTTGATGCTCTTCGAATCCGCTCACGTCTCTCATTCTCTTTTCCTGCAATTTCAATCGATGCGCTCGGATTTATGATCGTTGTATTTATTAATTCAACTGTCTCGATATCCGAACCAATTACAATCGAAACCGACTGATCCTTCATATCGAATTGATAATCGTCTAGAAACATTACTTTTCCGGATTCGAGTTCAACACAAGTTGTGATTCCTTTTCCGTCTGCAAAGTCAAACGATATCCCATCCCGGCGTTTGCCATCTTTTTTCGGAACAATCGCTTCTATCACGCCATTGCGAATCACAGCGGCACAGTCATAAATCTTTTCGTCATATCGGAACGGGAGTCCTAATACGGCAACGATTTTCTTGCCGCTTGTTGCGGTAGCTACCCGATTCAACGATATCAGCGCGCCCTCTAAAAGCGCATCGTACCGAAACAAATCTCCGCAGCTACAGGAAGTTAAGGACAACTCGGGAAATACGGCAAGGTCAATCCCCTGTTCGTTTTCCGAGAGAATTGAATCAATTATCCGATCGGCATTAAATGTACAATCGCCAACCTTCAATTCCGGGCTAAACAACTTCGCTATCATTGTCTTTCGATCCCCCTTGCCTTTCTTATCATTTATAGTATATCATTGATTCTGGTCGAATCCTAGAAACATGATATTATCATTGTCTTGGATTCTTCACATTTTCCCCGGAGGGTTTCGTCATGTCAAAACATATACCTGAAATTACGGGCCGTCTTCGCGGTTCTATGCTACAAAAAGTCCCGGAAGAAATTTATCTCTGTAGCGGTATCTCGTTATTCGGGAAACGGATCAAGTCCTTTTTGTTCTCTACCGATGTCAGCATTATCAGGAACTCCAACGCAGACGCGGTGATCGCCGTCTATCCGTTTACCCCTCAACCCCTTATCACTCAAGCCATTATGCTCGCAGCAGACGTCCCGGTACTTTGCGGCGTCGGCGGCGGTCTTACCGGCGGAACACGTTCGGTTGTTCTTGCGGTAGAAGCCGAACAACAGGGAGCGGTCGGCGTTGTTCTGAATGCCCCAACCCCCGACAGTACGATTCGAGACATCAAGGAACATCTCGATATCCCTATTGTCGTAACCGTTGTCAATGACGCAACGGACTACGCGGCAAGAATCGAAGCCGGTTGTGATATCTTCAACATTGCCGCCGCAGGGAATACGCCAAATATTATCCGAAATATCCGGAAACAGTACCCCAACT
>CAZGYK010000117.1:0-5404 GCA_964530485.1 uncultured Oscillospiraceae bacterium | reverse complement strand
CCCGTTGCAGTTCTCCGCCGGAGAGCGCACCAATACGCTTGTCAATCAGGTCGGCGGCGTCATTGAACGCCTGCTCCATATCGAGCTCTGTGCGTTCCGCCCGGTAAATAAATCCGCGGCTTCTTACTGTAATTTCAACCGTCTGGCGGTTTCCCTCAATGGTAACGGTGATCGCCGCTTCGGCATCAGATTCGAAATACTTATCGAATTTCGCCATTCTCTTATCAACCATATCGAGGAAGTTCTGTTTGAGAGTGACCTTTCTGCCTGTCGTCTTGATATTCATGTCCGTCCTCCCTTATGAGTGATGGATAAGTTCCCCTATCCTTGTAAGCATTATACCATTTTTCATGGTGGAATGGAACCTTTTTTAGAACAAAACGACAACTGAGATCTCTGCCGAGATTCGACAAAATTAACGATCACAAAGTGATAACCTATAGATGCATTCCCTTGGTATCTTGTTTCACTTAAAAATCCGCCGCATTTTTGCGACGGATCTTTTTTTATATTTTATGATCAGGATGTGCCTGCAAGATCAACAAATATGCGTTCGTCAATCGCGGCGTAGCCAAGCTTTTCGCGTGCAATCCGCTCAATATATTCCTTTTCTCCGTCCGAATAAACAACGCGTTCAAGCTCCTCGTTGATCAACGCCTGATCTGCAACCTGCCTGCTTAAGAGATCGAGTGCCTGCTTCTCTCTCGAAATATTGACCCGAACTACAATAATAGAATAGATAAAATAACAGCTGATGGCAATCAACGCTAGGAAGAGTACGCGCCGGCGCCTTACCTGCTTTGTTACGACCCTGTCTTTCCGTTTTGGTCTGTCCAATCTGCTCATCATGCTACCCTATACTGAAAATTCTTCTGCCTCTATTGTAGTTTGCCGCCGTATGCGAAGTCAAGAACGCCGGCATGATGCGAAGAAAGTTTACAAATCTCCTGTGCCTTTCGCCGTTTCGCGGTCCGACTGAAAAATAAAAAAACGCCAGTGGTCAATCGGCTCCTTTAAAAACCATTCGTCGATAAACCGAAAAGACGCCTTTGCTGCGGCGTCCTTTAAGAAATCGCCCCGATGCCGGTAAAATGTCCTGAAATACGCCTTATCGTCGACCTCGAAATGGCTCCATTCTTCCCAGGCCCTCCCCCTCGACAAATGCAATCAATAGATAACCCTGCGGTTTGATCACATCCCGAAACCCTTCGAGCACGAGCGGAATATCGCTTTCTTCTATATGAACCAAAAGCGCGATCGAGACAATGCCGTCAAACCGGACGATCTCCCGGTCAATTTTCCTGCAATCCATAACAAAAAAGGATCCCGAAGGATTTCTTTCCCTTGCGATCATGATGGACTTTTCGGAAAAATCAATTCCGGTGACTGTCGCGCCGAACTCAGCCATACGCATGCTCTCGTGCCCGGTTCCACAGCCCGCGTCCAAAATATGCGGACCCCCTTTCGAAAAAGCCCAAAAACCTTTCGAGTATCGGACGCATCGTCTCGTCGGCGTACCATTTCTCGGCGAGGTCTATTGCCGATGCATCATAAAAACCTCTGATTCCATTTTCGCTCTCTGCCATTATCGAATTCCTTATTCTCTATCCGAATAACGCGTAAATTGCCTAGTTCCCTCGCTTTTCTGCTACGCTACTCAACCATCCGGGTCATCCCTCTCGCGGCGTCCTTTCCCGGCGTCTCCTCAATCGAAAGAACTTCGAACTCCTGCGTCCGCTCTCCGATGGTTACGGCAATTTTGTCGCCGATCTCGACAGCGTAAGACGCGCGAACCGCTTTCCCGTTAACCGATACCCTTCCTGCATCGCAAACCTCGTTCGCTACGCTTCTTCTCTTGATAATCCTGCTTACCTTCAAAAATTTATCCAACCGCATCTTTTTTCTCCAAACTTAAAGTTTTCCCCGAAACCAAAAGGCTCCGGGGAAATCTTTATCTTTATTCCAATTATTTCGAAAGAGCAACTTCGTCCTTCAGAGCCTTGCCAGCCTTGAACGCCGGAACACGTGTTGCGGGAACGTTGACCTTCTCTTTTGTCGCCGGGTTGATCGCTGTGCGTGCCGGGCGGTCCTTTACCGAGAATGTTCCGAACCCAACCAACTGAACCTTGTCGCCCTTGACGAGTGAATCAGTAATCGCTGCAAAAACTGCGCTAACCGCTTTATCTGCATCTTTCTTGGAAAGTCCGGCGCCTTCCGCTACCTTTGAAATCAGTTCTGCCTTTGTCATAAAATGAATCCTCCAAATTTATTCCTGCAGTTTACCTGCAATCTTTTAAGGCTGACTTGGCCTTTGACCACAATTTATTGAGCTCGTCGATCCCGCTGTTCTTCATATCGACCTTCTGCTCTTTTGCAAGTGCTTCTACAATCCGGAAACGTTCGATAAACTTCTCGCATGCGCGTTCCGCTGCTAAATCCGCGTCGATCCCCGAAAGTCTCGCAACATTAACCGCCGCAAAAAACAGGTCTCCGATTTCTTCAAATACATCGCCGTCCTGGCGTAGAGCCCGTTTTAGTTCATCCACTTCCGATTCAAGATCTCCAACTGCCATCGCGATATCCGGATAATCAAAACCAACATACGCGGCGCGCTTTTGAACCTTCTGGCTTCGCATCAATGTCGGAAGTGCCTTCGGCACATCGTCGATCGCGTCAATTCCGGTCTTCTGCGCCTTCTCGCCTCGCTTGATATCTTCCCAGTTGGAAAGAACCTTGTCGGCGGTCTTGGCAGTAATATCCGCGAAAATATGCGGATGCCGTAAAACAAGTTTTTTGCAGATGGTGTCGGCAACGTCATCAATCGAAAACGCGCCCTCTTCCTTTGCAATCTCGGCGTGAAGCGCTACCTGTAGCAGCACATCCCCGAGCTCTTCCTCCAGCATCTCGTTGTTATTCCGGTCTATCGCTTCAACTGCCTCGTAAGCTTCTTCAATGAAGTTCTGGCGAATCGAAGCGTGCGTCTGAACCTTGTCCCAAGGACACCCATCCTCTTTGTCCCTTAGTCTTTCGACCAGTAGAATCAGGTCGTCAACGCTGTAATTTTCTTTTATCTCGAAATGACTCATTCCTAATTTTACCTTACAATCCGCAGTTTTTCAAGTATCTTTCCAATTTTCCTGCCACCCGGCATAGATTCTAGGTCCATTTTCGTGACGACTTTCAACAATCCGAGCGCAATAATATATACGATAACCGCAAAAACGACCGAAATGACCGTAATAAATTTCTGCTTAATCACATCATACAGGAACCGATACTGGGCCTCGTAAACGAGATATGCGGAAGCCCCCGAGATTAAACCGGCAAGCATCGGTTTTAAAAGAGATCCCTTGACGTCAAACGGTATCTTTGTAATCCGATAGAGATAATAAAGGCTCAGAACCGCAATGATAATATATGCAACTAAATTCCCGATTGGCGCGCCCTTGATGTTGATCGACGGAATCCCAACGAGGATGTAAGTCAGTGCGATATTCATCAAGTTTCCGGCGATGACGAGCTTGACCGGAAGATCAAAACGCCCAATCGCCTGAAGCATGGTATTGCTGACCGTGTAAATCGTGAGAAAAACTGCTGCTACGCCAAGAACGCTGAGCGTCGTCCCGCCGATCGCAACCTCTGCGGGTGTCTTCGAATATACGACGTGAAGAATCGGCCTGCCGAGCGCGGCAATCCCGAATCCCATCGGGGCGGCAATCATCATGGTCAGTTTCAGTGTCGCGTTGATATGCCCCTTTGTCCGTTCAATGTCCTTCGCAAGCCAGCTGTCTGCAACGTGCGGCAGCACGCTGGTACAAAGCGACCCTGTAATCGCCGGAACGAGGCTGAAAAAGGCAATCGCGTAATCGTAACAGCCGGAGAGAAACGTCGCAATCTCTCCCTTTTTTACGCTTGCTACCGATTTCCCCGCCTCAAGAAGCCAGTTTCCATGCGAAGCAAACAGGGCTCCCGGGTCTTTGTTAAGCGCTTTTACAAGCTGAGCTTGAATAATCGCGTCGTTGATGGTGCTCGCTATCTGCGAGGCCGCCGCCGCGAGGGTGATCGGAAGACCGATCATCAAAATCTGTTTGAGAAGATACCGGTCGGTCTGTGCCTCCGGACTCTTCGCAAGCTGTTCTTCGGTGATCCAGTCTCGGTCGATCCTTCTTCGGATCAAAAGATAAACCCATCCACCGAATGTCGATATTGTAACGCCGAGCATCGCCCCGGCCGCCGCAAGCGAATAAATTGCGACGCTCGCCTCGTCCACGTTTGGATACCCGACGCCTAAAACAGAACTGTGAAGAACAAATTCGTTCGAAAAATAGCTCCGAACAAGATACGCTCCAAGCAGCGAGACAACACACTTTATGATTGCTTCAACGACCTGTGAAACCGCCGTCGGAACCATGTTGCGCATACCCTGGTAGTAACCCCTGTGGGTGCACATCATGCAGCTAAAGAGAATCGACGGTGCAACAACAATAATCGCAAGCGTAATGTTCGGGTTTTTCAATATACTGGTTGCATATACATTCGCAAGAAGGATCAGTATGGCCGATCCGACGATTCCGATCAAAAGGAAAAACCGGTTCGCTACCCGGATGGTACGGCGAATATCCTGATACCGTCCCTCCTTTTGGTAACCGACAATAATCTTGCTGATCGCTGTCGGGAAACCGGCAACCGCAATCGCGTATACCACATTAAAGAGCGCGTAAGCGCGCCCATAAACGCCGACGCCGTCGCCGGTCAGAATTCCGTTTTGCCAGAACTTGTTCGCGAACCCGATCACCTTGATGATCAGAACCGCGGCAGTCAATACCATCGCGCCGCCAACAAGGCTCTGGCTCGTCGATGCATTCCCGTTTGGTTTTTGCCTCGTCAATACTTTCCTCCAACCGCCCGTCTTCTATCTCCCCTAAAACCCGTGAAACCGGCCGGTCTCGCGGATACCGCTCCCTACTCTTCTGTCGCCGTCTGCGGTTCGGTTTTGGCTCCGCAGTTCGAACAGAATTTCGCGTCGCTCGCAATCAACTCGCCGCAGCTCTTACAGGCAACGAACTCATACTTCATTTCCTCTTCGTCCGTCTTCTTAAGCTCTTCGCGAAGCGCGGTAATCGCCTCAATCAAATCCGCCTTATCCTTTTTTTCAACCGCTACGCCTGTCTCGATCTGATACTGAATCCGCCCAAGCTGGCGATAGCTGTCGCGAAGCTGACCCTGAAGGCGCTTGACGTTCACATAATCCTTGCCCTTTTCATAAAGTCCTCCTGCAACATCGGCTACCGAATTAACAACTTCTCTTGCGCCGTCAACAAACTTATCCCATGCATCCGTCATAATCTTTATTTCCTTTCAATCATTATTATTCGTTCGGCAAAAGTCTGCCGCTATTACAAAA
>CAZGYK010000116.1:0-5468 GCA_964530485.1 uncultured Oscillospiraceae bacterium | reverse complement strand
CAAGCATCCCTCTAACATCGTTGAAGAGAACGGGGTTATCCAAAAAGCGCTCAGCGATATACTTCGCCCGCCGCGGATCTCCCGGAAGGAGGACGCTTTTTGCAATTTCACCATTTTTTGCTCTGATATGCGGTGTTGCCATTTTGTTTTCCTCCTTACGCCTCAATTATAGTGTCAAGCGCGATTCCTATCATGTCATCGAGCGATTTTTCACGCTCGGCGCTCGACATTTCTTGTTTGTCATAAAGCGAATCCGATACCGTTGCAATTGTAAGCGCTTTTGCGCCATATTTTGCTGCAAGCGTATAGAGAGCCGCGCCTTCCATTTCAAACCCAAGTACGCCGTACTTGATCCAGTAGTCGTCTCCCGGAGCCGGCTCGAAATAGAACATATCGGATGATTTCAACAGCCCGACGAAAGTTTTGTTTCCGCGCGCTTTGGATTTTTCGTGCGCGGTATAAAGCATTTCGAAATCTGCGAGCGGAGCAAAATCTCCCGGAAATACATGGCGCAGAAACCCGTTGTCGGTACAGCATCCCGACGCGAGAATTACATCCTTCAATCCGATCTCCGGCTGGCAGGCGCCGCAGGTTCCGACGCGGATCAAGCGGTTAACCCCATATTGCTCGATCAGTTCGTTGACATAAATCGAGATCGACGGAATCCCCATTCCGGTCCCCATAACGGAAACCCTCTGGCCATTATAATAGCCGGTATATCCGAGCATTCCGCGAACTTCATTGAAAAGCGTATGATCGTCGAGAAACTTCTCTGCGATGTATTTTGCCCTGAGCGGATCGCCAGGCAAAAGGATCCGTTCGGCAATCTCTCCTTTTTCGGCTGAGATATGCGGTGTTCCCATCGGCAAAGCCTCCTTCATAAAGGTATTCATTCTAGTACCAGCAAAACTTTGTGCTTTTATCATACCGAAAAAGAAAAGACTTTTCAAACAATAACTGTCTAAAAAGCCCGAAAATTCCCATAATTTCTATTACTAAAAAACCAATTTCTAGCGCAAATCTTCCAGCATTGAAATAATGGGATAGATATCGTTGTAATGCTTCTGAATAAACATTCCGTTTCGCTCTTTATAAAGCGTCTCGGCAAGCCGGTCGGCGATCGGGAGCAGCATCCGTTCATGTTCGCAAAGAATCGCCGGAACATGGTCAATACTTCCCGTAACTTGTTTGTTGAGACAACCACAGTGACAGTTGCATCTTCTAACAATCGCGCAACCTTCGCATTCCCCTTTTGTTGCCTCGCTTCGCAAATAGAGGTTTGCCCGTTTCTTATCGTCAAATCCGTTTTCGACATCGCCGATACAGTAGTCCTCATCATGTAAAAACTGAACGCAGGGGTAGAGCTTTCCGTTCGGCGCAACCGAAATCTGCTTTTTCCCAAGTTCACATCGCTCCGCGAAATAACCGTCGCCTAGAATTCGGCTCGAAATCTTGACTTCAAACGGGGAAAGGTAGAATTTTTCCTCTTTCCGGATCAGCGTTTTATAGAGTTCTGCCATTCTTTGATACTGTTTTTTCAACACTTTCAGATCGGCGTCACTCCAGTTTGCAGAAAAATCCAGCGAACAGATCAGATATCGAAATCCTTTCTCCCAAAGAAAGCGGACATTATCGCAATAGTGTCCAACCGTATTCGGCGTAACCGTCATCAAAACCGGCGCGTTTGGCTGCTTTCGCAAAAGCAGGTCCGCCCGATTTGACACCAAATCAAAGCTCCCGCTTCCATCCTGAAAGACGCGGTTTTTGTCCTGTGCCGAACGGTCTCCATCCAGGGAGATTCCAAGAAACACGTTCTCTTTGTTCGCGAAGTCCAAAAAGTCTTCATCCAAGAGCAACCCGTTGGTCGTCATCTTAAAGAAAAACCGCAGCGCCCCGGCTTCCTTGCTTCTACAATAAGCGACGATTTCCCGGACAAGATCCTTTTTAAGCAACGGTTCTCCGCCAAAAAATGCAATTCCGACGGAATCCCCGCTAGAGGCAACCGCAAGATCTACCGCCTTTTTTGCAGTTTCAAACGTCATATCTTTTGGGTCTCTCGCCTGATAGCAATAGCTGCAGGAAAGGTTGCACCGCTCGGTTAAAAACAAAGTAAACTGCACTAAATTACCCCCTGCCCTTTTAGCCAATCGATAAAGTCCCGGACCTGCGCGCGAAGGTTTTCTTCGGTTATCTTTCTCTGAAGCGTCTGCTCTTCCGTCCGCACCGTCTCGAAATAAGCATCCCACTCTGCCCTTTTACTCTCTTCGTATTGTTCTCCCGGCCTAGGATTGGATTCCGAAAAGCTTTTCATGCTTTTTTCTAACTCATCAGATACGTCTACATAGGAATAGGGTTCATAAAATATTCCAGCTACGACCGACGGTTTATTTTTTTCGAGCGCATCCGAGTAGTCCTTCGCTGCATTTTGATAGTTGTACGACTGTACTGTAGCACACGACGGTTCATACAACAAAAGACTTTTTACGTCCACATGTGAAACGTACTCGATTGCAATCTTTTTGTCCGAAGAAGTCAAATCCATACGATCGGATGTTCTTTGTGGTTCAACTTCTTCATAATACCCAAATATCTCTACATTTTTTTCGTCGATGTTAACATGTTCAATGTCGTTGATCAAAAAAGAATCATCTTCGCTCAATTCAAGATTACCATAAGCGAGCGCCTCGCTCCGGATGACCTCAAGCGCTTCGCTTTCCGAAAAAATGAATGGTGCCAATACCGAACTGCATCCAAAAGACCCAACACCGCCTCCATGAATGAAAAGCGGGGACATCATCAGCTCTCCTTTTGGAACGTCAACGATTTCCCGCTTTGTTTCCGCTTCTGGTGGAATAGGTTTCGATAATTCCTCCTTTGGCGGAATTCCGCAAGCCGCCAGCGACGCCGTTAAACCGAGCGCCGTCAAAACCATTGCATTTTTCTTCCAACGGTTCGGGATAATTTTTAACAGCATCGGGTTTTGAAAAACCATTTCCTTGACCGGGTAGTTTGGTATTTTTTTCGTTCGAACCGGTTTTACTTCAGCCATCTCTCTTCTCCTTTTAGATCATGCATTGACCCTTTAGCCACTCGATAAAGTCCCGAACCTGCGCGCGAAGGATTTCTTCATGTCTGATCTCATTTTCCGAGGATCCGTCAGCATAACCCGGATCATAAAAAACGCCTACATCTGCCGCTAGTTCCTGCTTAGACAGTTGGTCGCGATAATCCTGCGCAAACTCCAAGGCCGTCTCTGATGAAGCCGTCGGATCCAACGATAGCTCATCAGAATCGGCGCCGGACAAAAATTCTACCGCTATCTTTCCATCTTTGGTTCCCAAATCCGGTTGAACCTCCGCCCCGTTGATATGAAAGCTTTCCCCCATACCGGATTCCAAAATCAGGCCCGCATAATTGCGCGCCTCACTTTTTATAATCTCCAAAGCCTGTTCCTCGGAAAACGCAAACGGATCTCCCGTCACATCTGACCCCGTACCATAATTAAATATTGGCGCAACCAAACGGGAGATCTCATAGGAATCCCATTGGAAATTGTCCGGCTCGCCGGGCGCAACAATATCGCCTGAAAGCGTAATCGGATATTCGCGAACTTTCGGTTCACACGCCGTCAGCAATACCGAAAACCCCAGCATTGTCAACACAGCCGCATTCTTCTTCCATCGAGACGGAATAATCCGAAGCAGTTCCGGGTGGTTTTGAATGATCTCTTTTGTCGGATAGTTTGATTTCGCGATTCGTTTTACCGGCTTTATTTCCATGTTGCAACCTCCCTCGCCGAGTTTTTGTCCGGCGCAGCATTTCGCCGAACACCTTCTACTGATAGTAACTCCCAAAACCAATAAAACATTACACATATAAGTCTAGTTTGAATATTCTTTCATGTCATGCTGCTTCAAAACAGAATCGGGAGGGCATAGTTATGCCCTCCCGACGAATCAGTTGCGATATCCGCTCTGACCTTTTTCTGTAATCAATCCCGCATACTCTTCGAGCGATATCCCGCTCTCCATCAACTTTTTCGCCAACGCCGTATCTTTGATATAGCGGTAATGCCAAGGCTCATATGTATAGCCTGTTGCCCATTCGCTCTCTTTCGCATAGCGAAGAATAAAGCCGAAGTCGGCGCAATTTTCTTGAAGCCATCGACATTCCGGCGTGTTCTCGAATTCCTGCTCCAAAGAGTTGAGATCAAACGACAGCCCCGCCTGATGCTCGGAATGTCCCGGACGCGCAGAGATGCGGTCGGTATATTCCTGACCATACTTTGATACATAGCGGTTATAGATCGCTTCCTGGGTATCGTAGCTCCGGTACCCCGAAACAAGAAACAGGTTGATTCCGTCTTTTGCGGCCGCAGCTATCATTTCGTCCAACGCCGCGCGCGCCTCGGGATTCTCTCCGCCAAAATCTGCGGGAATGGGGTAAACTTTGTTGACCAATAACATTCTTACGCCTTCAAGCGTAAGGTAAGTCACGCCGTCTTCTTCGGCAAGATCCGGCCCCTTTGGTTCCGGCTCCGGTTCAGGTTCCGGAATCGTCTCTGGCTCGGGTTTCGGAGTCTCAGGAACCGTCGCGACCGTTACTTCGGGTTCAGCCGGTTCCGTTTTTGGAAACAGAACCTGCGTAATAAGATATCCGCAAAGAGCAATTACCAAGACCACAGCTCCTATAATCAATAAAACTTTCTGTTTTGTTGCCATCCATTACCTTCTCTTGTTAATTAATCGGTATACACCGCGCAGTAGGCGATGGTTTGCAAAATGGACAAGCGCAATCGCTGTACTTTTTGTTAACTGTCCGCCGGAAAGCGCACAAATCGCCCGAAGCGGCAAATCGTCAAGACTTGCTTCAAACATCTTGCGCGTCGTCGGATCGGTATTTTTGGGAATTGAGGCAAGATATGCATTTTTGAGATTTCGTACAATCAGTCTGCCTTCTACCGTATGACTCAGTTCAAAAAGGGTTGAATTGAGGGTCAGCGGTTTCCAGTCAGGTTCCTTCGGAACAAACCCAAGATAGTTATAAAACTCTTCCGGTGAAAGCGACGCGGCGTCTTTCGGTTCAAGATATGCCGGAACTGCACGGTTGCGCTTTGATTCGACCGTCACGTCTTTTGTCAGTTTGATATCCCTGCTTCCGGAACCAACCATCACCGTATATTGCCCGCTTTCCATCTCAAACCGCTCGGTATTGGTATTATAATAGCTAAAATCCCGCGCGGTCAGCGTAAATTCAAGAATACGGCTCTCTTTCGGGAATAAAAACACCTTCTGGAACCCCTTGAGTTGTTTTAATTTGCTTCCCTTTTTGCCGAGATAGACCTGAACAACCTCGCCGCCCTGACGCGATCCAGTATTTTTAATCCGAACCGAGAACGTCAACCTTCCGCGTTCCGAAATAGAAGTTTTATCGATTTCGAGCTGGTCAAGCTTAAATTTGGTATAAGA
>CAZGYK010000115.1:0-5476 GCA_964530485.1 uncultured Oscillospiraceae bacterium | reverse complement strand
CGTTCCGGGCTACGCGCTCGGCAGCAGCATTTTGACCGTCAAAATGCTTACGTTCCACTATTTTTCCGCTCTGCGGAAAAACTCGCGACGATCGTCGCTCGGCTTCTATTTCAAAATCCGGTTCTTCCCAACGAAAGGGGGATATTGTAATGAGTGTAGTAAGGGTGGCTTTTCGTACCTAAACCAAATACTCGGCCAAAACACACATTTGACGTTTCGCCGTTAATTTTGATCGTCAAATTCAGAGCTCGCTTTTCGGTCGCTTACGCGATCAGTTAAAGAGAGGTCCGGTGTTGTTTTGTTGCCGTCATTACGCCTTTCGTGAATACTGCGAAACGCCGAACGCTTTGCGTTCGGCCTGCGGGATACGATGAGAGTCGTGTCCTTTTTGTTTGCTAAAATCACAGGAAATATCATACAAATTTTTGGAGTATAAATAGAATGATCGATATGAAACAATATGGATTCAGGGAATCCGAACCAATTCCCGAGGGTCTTCTTCCGGGAAGAATTACCGCGCTCTGGCGGGAACAGTATACCGTCGCTACCCCGCGCGGAGAAGTGGCGGCAACGCTGAAAGGAAGTTTTTATTACGCCGCTGAATTGCGGGAAGACTTCCCTTCTGTCGGAGACTTTGTGTTGCTGGAGTTTAACGAAAGCGGGGTCTCAAGGATCGATACGCTCCTTCCGCGGCGAACAAAGTTTTCCCGCGCCGACCTCTCCGGCCACGGCGCCGCCTATGCAAAGACAATTCTCGAACAGGTCGTAGCCACCAACTTCGACTATATCTTTATCGTCTCTTCCCTAAACAACGACTTTAACGTCGGTCGAATCCTTCGCTATCTTACCCAGGCTAGAAAAAGCGGCGGTATCCCGGTCGTTGTCCTAACGAAGTCAGATCTCTGTCCTGATTCAAAAACGTATGTAACAACTCTGAAAGAAGCGGCCCCGGACGTTGCTGTTTACGCCGTCTCAAGCCATACCGGTGAGGGGCTGGATTCCCTTTCCCAATACCTTTCACCAGGCAATACAATTGTCTTTCTCGGCATGTCCGGTGTCGGAAAATCTTCGCTGCTCAATACCCTGATGGGAGAAGACGTTATGGATGTCAAAGCGATCCGCGAAGACGACAGCCGCGGCCGCCATACTACGACCCACCGCCAGCTCTTTCTGCTCCCCTCCGGCGCAATGGTCATCGATACCCCGGGGATGCGCGAGCTTGGTCTCTTTGATGTCGAAGACGGTCTCTCGATGGAATTTTCCGATATTGAAGACCTCTTTCCAAAATGCCGTTTTGGCAACTGTCACCATGAGACCGAGCCGGGCTGTGCTGTCCTCGCCGCTATTGCCGACGGTTCCCTGTCGCGTGACCGCTATACCCGTTATCTCGCCCAGAAAAAAGAAGCCCGGTATGCCGAAGACAAAACCGGATATCTTGAAGAGCGAAAGGCATGGAGTAAATCAATCGCAAAGAAAGTGAAGAACATCAACAAAAACCGCTATTAAGCTAAACTATGCCTTTGTAAAAAGCGCGGGTGCAAACGCCGGAATATTTTGCTCTTTGAAATCGCATTTCTCCCGGGAGCCTTCCGGTATTCCGAATGGTTCCGTGGCTAAGAGCGCAACCAGATCCGCCATGTCGGACAATGCCAGCTCGAAACTCGGCGGGTAACCCGCGAAATCAAATCGAACGACATTAGGAAACTGCAACTCAAAAAACGTTCCTGTTCGGCCGATTGATTCCAAACACCCAAAAACATTTTTTTTGCCTTTTTCTGAGCATTTACCCGCTTAAATTTTCTCAAAAACCCAGTTTCGCGTTTGATTCTAAGTTATCCGCTGTTTTTCATCAAAAAAAGGGGGCTATATGCCCCCTTTTTTCTAATAATTTCGCTGTTTTTCGATCTACTTAAAATAAATCTATTGAGCTTTTCCGGTTTCAATTGCGCGAAGGTTATGCGCAATCAGATCCTGTTTTCTTGCCGAAACGCTCTTCTTTACCGCCTCTTCGACGGCCGATTCCGAAAGAAGTTTTGTCGCCTCTAAAAGCTTCCCTAAAATGATCATGTTAGAGAGTCCTTCAAGGTCCTCCATCTCGGAAAGCGTCGTTGCCGGAACCTTGTAAACCGTAATATCCTTTCGGTTACAGTCCCGGTCGATCAGCGAGGAATCCATGATGACAATGCCGTTTTCGGCGACGCTGTCAATGAATTTGTCATAGGACGGAAGATTCATTGCTACCAGAATATCGGGGTTGATTACGAGCGGGGATCCGATCGGACGATCGGAGATGACAACGGAACAGTTCGCGGTTCCCCCGCGCATTTCCGGCCCATAAGACGGGAGCCAGGAAACCTCGTACCCCTCGCAAAGCCCTGCGTATGCCAGTACTTTTCCCGAAAACAAAACGCCCTGCCCGCCAAACCCGGCAATCACAATATTCTTAACCATTGGCGTTTCCTCCTGTCTTGTCACAGTATACGCCGAGCGGATAATAGGGGATCATCTTCTCGTCGACCCAGTCGAGCGCCTCTTCCGGAGACATCCCCCAGTTTGTCGGGCAGGTCGAAACGACCTCGACAATCGAAAATCCCTTCTGATCTATCTGCGTCTGGAATGCCTTTTTGATCGCCTTTTTCGCGGCTCTTACGCGGCTCGGATTATTGACCGAAACGCGTTCGGCATAGGTTGTCCCCTCAAGCGTTGAAAGCATCTCGCATACCCGAACCGGATATCCGGCGGTTTTCGGATCTCTACCGTAGGGGGTCGTCTGGGTGACCTGTCCCGGCAAAGTCGTCGGCGCCATCTGCCCACCGGTCATGCCGTAGATCGCGTTATTTACGAAAATGACGGTGATATTCTCTCCGCGTGTTGCAGCGTGAACCGTCTCGGCTGTACCGATCGCCGCGAGGTCCCCATCACCTTGGTAGGTAAAAACAATGTTGTCGGGTTTCGAGCGCTTCGCTCCGGTCGCTACCGCAGGGGCACGTCCGTGTGGGGCCTGTATCATGTCACAGTTAAAGTAATTATAAGCAAGTACGGCACAGCCAACCGGCGCAATTCCAATCGTTTTTCCCTCAACACCAAGTTCACCGATCACCTCGGCAACAAGCCGATGGATAATCCCGTGGGTACATCCCGGACAATAGTGTGTCAACGCATCGGTGAGCGCATGCGGTTTTTCAAATACAATAGCCATTATTTTTTTCCTCCCGCGATCTTCTCAATCTCTTTTGCGATTTCGGCCGGAGTCGGAATAATGCCGCCGTTTCTGCCATAAAAATCTACCGGAACTCTTCCGTTAACAGCAAGCTTAACGTCGTCTATCATCTGGCCGCTGCTCATTTCTACCGTCAAAATCCGATCGAGTTTTTTCGCGTGGTCATCTATCATCTTGGATGGGAAAGGCCAGAGGGTAATCGGGCGCATCAGCCCGGCCTTGATTCCCTTTTCGCGAACCATATCAATTGCGGTTCCAGCAACGCGCGCGCATGCGCCATAGGCAACAACGCCGATTGTTGCATCATCCATCAGATAGTCCTGCATCCTCGCTTCATTTTTTTCAATCTCGCGGTAACGTTGATCCCGCTCGATATTCTTCTTTTCCAGTTCGCTCGCAACAAGAAACAGGCTGTTTATAACGTTGTGTTCGCGTTTATCCTTGTGTCCATCCGCCGCCCAGCTCTTATCGATTTTCTTCATCTTCCGCTCCGGGAACGACACGGGCTCCATCATCTGGCCAAGCAAACCGTCCGACAAAATCATCGCCGGCATACGGTAGGTCTCGGCAAGCTCAAACCCATCAAACACCAAATCAACCGTTTCCTGAATCGAAGACGGCGCAAGAACAAGAATATGTGCTCCGCCATGCCCAACGCCGCGAGTTGCCTGCCAATAATCTGCCTGTCCCGGCTGAATTCCGCCAAGACCGGGGCCTGCACGCTGAACATTGACGATAAGGCAGGGCAGATCGCTACCCGCCATATAGGAAATACCTTCCGACTTCAAGCTGATCCCGGGAGAGGACGAGCTCGTCATCGCTCTTTCGCCGGTCGACGCCGCGCCAAGCACCATATTAATCGCAGCAATTTCACTCTCCGCCTGAAGATAGACGCCGCCTTCAATTTTCGGAAGACGTTTTGACATATAAGCCGCAAGTTCTGTCTGTGGCGTAATCGGATAACCGAAAAAGCGAATGCAACCCGCCTGGATTGCAGCTTCAGCAAGGGCTTCGTTACCCTTCATCAACATTTTCTCTGCCATTATGCGTTCCCCCTCTCAACCGTGATCGCAACATCCGGACACATCAGAGCGCAAATACCGCATCCAATGCATAAGTCAGGGTTTTCCGTAAACGCCGGATGATATCCCTTAACATTGAGCTTTTTTGCGTCAAGGGACAATACTCCCTCCGGGCAAAATTTCGCACATAACCCGCATCCCTTACAGCGGCTTTCGTCAATCGTGACCTTACCTTTAGCCATTTTTCTATCTCCTTCTCCGAATCGGAGGCGTTCGCCGCCAATTCTGGTCAAATACATTGTACTATAAAATTTCTTCGGGCTCCCATGGCAACCGTACAAACCGTTTTACCGGATAAGAACCCGGAATCTCTTTCGAAAAATCCTTAAGCGCTATTGTTGCCAGCAACGGAATGCCGGTCAACTCAACAACTTTTTTTGCAAAAGCTGCCGAACGTTCTACATGTTCTTTTTTTGTCTCCGCGCCAAGATTAGATGAATTTACGAGATAGGTCGCCTTCTGGCGCGAAGCGCTTTCTATTGCGCGAATATGGTTTACTATTTCTTCCGGAGATTCGGCCCCGGGGCGAAAAATGCTGAATAGATATAGCAAATCCGCGCCACCAGCTTTTCGGATATCGGCTTCATATCGGCCAAGGACAGTCGCCCCGACATCGTCTCCACCGACATCCACAATAACTCGCCCATCTCCCTGAAGAACAGTCGAAACCTCTCGCGGAAGCGAGGGAACATCCAGAAGTGTATTCGCATAATTTGGCGCGACTATGTCGACGCCGTTTTCTGTTAGCATCCGAGTAAAATCGGCCGACCTAAAATAAGGATTCACTATGTCGAGGTCAATAACGCTGACCCCTTCTCCTTTTGAGCGACAATCGACCGCAAGATTGATGGCAAGGTTGGTCTTTCCGCATCCGTAGTGTCCGGTAATAATCGTGATTCTTTTTTTCAGTTGATCCAACATCTTTGGTCCTATTCCATTCTATTCAACAGCATGCTCACCTGTGGTCCTGATCACCAAGTTATCTTGCAAACTTCTGACAACCATCATTAAAACCTTTGGAAATCTACACCGAGCAAAAATAGTATAAAGATTATTATAACATTAACTCTAGCGAAAATATATCGTAGCACAAATAGAAAAGCGATGCCAATCGCATCGCTTTTTTGTGTATTTATTATGATAAAAGAAAAATTTTTTTTGGGAAAATTCGTAC
>CAZGYK010000114.1:0-5548 GCA_964530485.1 uncultured Oscillospiraceae bacterium | reverse complement strand
AGCGCACTTGGGGCACCTTCCTTACGGAGGGTGCCCCAAGCCCTCTTTTTTTTATTATGTTATACCTCTGTCCTAGTCAGATAAGGATATGCGCTCGATAGATAACGCTTTTCCGGTCTTGGAATCAATGTTAGATACAATACCTGTAAGCACAGACGGGCCTTTGGCGGGGATAAAGCGAATCGGCAGAGAGTAACGCTGCTTTTTGATGGATCCTTCGATCTCAACTCCGATAACCGACTCTTTTGCGCCGGTCATTCCGATATCGGTAACGTAAGCGGTTCCGTTTGGGAAGATGGTTTCGTCCGCGGTCGCGACATGGGTATGGGTTCCGAATATGAGGGAAGCACGGCCATCGTAGTTTCTCGCAAACGCGATTTTTTCGCTGGTCGATTCCGCGTGAAAATCGACGACAATGATTGGTGTATCGGCTTCCATGAGAACTTTATCCATAACATCGTAGCAGTTTTCGGTTTGATTTCTTATAAATGCATTTCCCATAAAATTAGCGACGAGAACCCGGTCGCGTCCCATATCGAAGGTATAGACGCCTTTGCCGGGGATGCCCTTTCCGAGATTACATGGACGTATTAGCGCCTCGGTGTTTTCATAAAGATTCTCGTACCCTTGCATATCGAAGGAATGGTTCCCCGTTGTGATGACATCGACGCCGCATCCGAAAATTCGATGGATCGAGTCGACGGTGATCCCTACGCCACCCGGCGCACTGTTCTCACCGTTGGCAATGACCATATCGGCTCCGTATTGCCTTTTAAGGGACGGGAGTTTGGATTCAAGAAAAGATATTCCGTTTTCGGCGCAAATATCCCCGATTGCCAGTAAAATCATAAATTACCTTTCAGGATCTAACTTATTTTCATTGCTTCAATAGCCATCAAATTTGTTTGTGGGGCGATTAATGGATCGACTACTGCGACGATGACGTCGTCGCTGATATAACTAACGGTATCTACCCGCGGGTGGAAATTGTTTTCTTGACAGTCGGCATCAGTTGCTTTTTGAAATCCGCTGGACAAGAGAAGGTTGATATAGTTGTTGACTGTTTCGGTTTTCTTTTGATTCTGTTCGTCGGAAAAGCCGGGTTCGAAATAGGCGCCGAGAGCCTCTAGGTAGTTGTCGTTATAGGAAAGCAGCCTCGTTTCCGGAAATGAGACTCCTTCAGGGCATGGAAGGTATGCGCCCCATGAGTCCGGCCAGGGAAACGGGATTTCGATGATGAAGCCTTCGACAGAAAGCGTAGCGCCGTAGTCATCGAGTTCCAGCAACAGGTTGTAGCACCTTTTTTTTAGTCGCACACCGTCGAATTGACCCGATTTGATTTGCTTGCCGTGGTTGGAGCCGTCGGCGGTATAGGCATAGAACTCGGCGGTAAAACCGTTCTCCTCCATCGCTTTTGCATAGGAATAGACCGTTTCCTTTGACACATCGCGGTAGAACATCCGGATATAGATGTCACCGACCATGATGTCTTCAAGCGTTCCGGGAAACGGAAGAATTGCGTCGGGAATATCGGAGGGCCAGTTATCCGGCGCATTTCCTAAAGGAACTAAAAGAGCATTCTCCTTTGCCGCGCAGCCCGTGAGCGTGATAAGCAGAACCGTCAGCACAATTAAAACGACACGCATCAATTTCATAATATAACTCCTTGCATACGAAATCGCAGGGATGTAGAATCATTCTATCATGTTGTTTATTGGTCGGCAATGTTTGTAGTGAGGTAATTGATATATTGATTGGGCAGCCAAATAAGAAATCAATAGGCGAATGAAAAAATATACATGCATATCGGATTTGATGAGGTGTTGCGAAGGGCTCTGATTCGGGACAGCGGGCAGTTGGGAAATTGCGTTCGGGAGCGGTATAGTCAGTCAATTTCAAAACGCTAAAGCGTTTTGAAACGGTGGGCTTTGCCCGTCGGCACGCCAAAGGCGTGCGACTGACTATGCAGCAAGGTTAACGCCGCCACAGACGGCGGCGCGGCACACGCCGCGAATGAAAAACGCTTTAACGTTTTTCATTTAACCAGCTATATCTGAATAAATATATCCCTCTGCAGCAGCGGTATTTCAAAGAAGTCGACCCGATGGCAATCTGCGATATCGCTATCGACAACAATGATTATAATAACCCAGAGTTCTTAAGAGAATAAAAGAAGGTATCCTTAACGGATACCTTCTTTGCTAAAAAAACTATTTTGCGTAATCGACAGCGCGACTTTCGCGGATGACATTGACTTTGATTTGGCCGGGGTAGTTTAACTCGCTCTCGATTCTCTTGACGATATCGTGGGCAACAACGGTCAACGCGTCGTCTCCTATCGCTTCTGGTTTTACCAAGATACGGATTTCACGGCCTGCCTGAACAGCGAAAGAATGGTCAACGCCATCAAAGCTGTCGGCGATTTCTTCAAGTTTTTCGAGACGCTTGATATAGTTTTCGAGATTTTCGCTACGGGCGCCCGGTCTCGCGGCGGAGATCGCGTCGGCTGCCATTACGATATAGGCGAGCGGGGTTTTGGCTTCGACATCGCCATGATGCGCCTCAATCGCGTGGACAATCTCTTCGCTTTCTTTATAACGCCTTGCTACTTCAACGCCGATCTGGACATGGGAACCTTCCATTTCGTGGTCGAGTCCTTTTCCGATGTCATGAAGAAGTCCGGCGCGGCGGGCCTTCGTTGAATCAAGTCCCAGTTCGGCGGCTATAATGCCGGAAAGAAGCGCTACTTCTACCGAGTGGTTAAGGACATTCTGGCCGTAGCTGGTACGGAAATAGAGCCTTCCGAGAAGTTTTACGAGTTCCGGATGAATTCCATGGATCCCGACTTCAAGAACGACGCGTTCGCCTTCTCGTTTAATGATCTGATCGACTTCCTTGCGGGCTTTTTCGACGGTCTCCTCAATACGGGCTGGATGAATACGTCCGTCGGAGATCAGCTTTTCGATAGAACGTCGCGCCACTTCACGGCGGACGGGATCGAAACAGGAAACGGTGATGGCTTCCGGCGTATCATCGATAATTAGGTCAACGCCGGTAACAGTCTCGATCGTACGGATATTGCGGCCTTCCCGACCGATAATCCGTCCCTTCATTTCGTCGTTCGGGAGAGAGACAACCGATACGGTTGCTTCGGAGGAATGATCCGCCGCGGTACGCGCAATTGCCATTGTGACAATCTCCTGGGCAAGCACGTAGGATTTGATTCGAAGCGCTTTTTCGTGATCAAGCTCATTGTCGAGCTGGGTCAAAAGCATTTCTTTTGCCTGGGACTCCGTCAATCCGGAGATTCGTTCGAGAATTTCAAACTGGCTCTTTTTGATCTGTTCGACTTCGTCGAGTTTTTCATCGAGATTCTTTTTGCGGTCCTGAAGGCTTTGTACATCGCGCTCAAACTGTTCCTGTTTCTTTTCAAGCGACTCTTCCTTCTGGGACAGGCGGCGTTCCTGGCGGGACGCCTCGCTTCTTCTTTCGCGCAGCTCTTTTTCAGATTCATTGCGCATTTTGAAAATTTCGTCTTTGGCTTCGAGTACTACTTCTTTGCGGCGTTGTTCCGCGTTTTTTATCGCATCGTTTACGATACGCTTGGCTTCGTCTTCCGCTGAGCCTATTCTTGCTTCCGCAACTTTGCGGCGGTAGGCTACCCCGAAAAAGAAGCAGGCGATACCGGCGACAACCGCCGATACAATGCCTACAATCAGTGGCAGTAAGAAATCACCCATGTTTTCTTAACCTGTGGTCCTCCCTCTTGGAATTCATAAAGAATTTTATTCTAGATATTTTTTAAGAGTATTGTATTTTGGCAATAACCGGACGCGATAAAGCAAGCTCCCGACACATAACGAAAGGCATAAAATACAAATTGTAAACATGACTTGTATTTTTGGCCAAGAAAATACTCATAAACATCCAATATTATTGTAAGTCTTTCTTAAAATACTGTCAAGATCATACTATATATTGTTAAATTTCTTTTTTGTAAAGCAGATAACAATGGGTATAGGGAAGACGGACAGTTGACAACCGCTTTTGAAAGTGATATAAACAGCCTATACCCGGTATATTCTGGGATGAAATCTGTGAAGACGTTTTGCTTTGCATCCCCTGTTTTTTAGAGAGCGCCATGAAAGCTGAAATTGGCGTAGGACAGCATGCAACAGCTACCGCCGTCTGAGAGCGCCGCAAAATCGGCGACGGAGCGCGACACGTTAACGTCGCAAAAAGCCGGCAGCATTTGCTGCAATCCGGGTGGAACCGTGGGGTATTGCCTCATCCCGTCTATTGAGACGTGATGGGGTTTTATTTATTTTAGGATCAATATCAGAGGGGCTGAGCGTTTAGCCATATTTTCAAAATAATTTAAATCCGATTATCAAAAGGGGAGGAAATAGAAATGGGAAAAATCAATTTGATGTTAAAAGGGACACCGATGGAATTTGAATCGGGGATTACCGGAGCGGAAATTGCAAAATCGATCGGGGCGGGACTTTATAAAGCTGCCTGCGCAGTAAAGGTCGGAAAAGAAGAGCAGGATCTTCGCGCGCCGATAAAAAATGACGCCGACGTTGAAATCCTGACGTTCGACGACGATTTTGGGAAACACGCGTTCTGGCATTCCAGCTCGCACCTCATGGCCCAGGCGCTCACACATCTTTATCCGGGAATTCAGCTTGCGATCGGTCCCTCGATTGACAGTGGGTTTTATTATGACGTTGATTCGGATCATGTATTTACGCCGGAAGATTTTGAAGCGATTGAAGCAGAGATGAAGAAAATCGCGAAAGAAGACCTTCCGATCGAGCGGTTTACGCTTTCGAGAAAAGAAGCGCTTGCACTGATGAAAGATCAGATTTACAAGGTTGAACTGATCTCGGATCTTCCGGAAGATGCAGAACTCAGCTTTTATAAGCAGGGAGATTTTACCGATCTTTGCGCGGGCCCGCATCTCATGAGCACGGGGACAATCAAAGCGTTTAAGATTACGAGCGTAACTGGGGCATATTGGCGCGGGGACTCCAACAAGAAGATGCTCCAGCGGCTTTACGGCGTCAGTTTCCCGAAGGCGGATCAACTAGCGGCGCATATCGAGATGCTTGAAGAAGCGAAACGGCGTGATCACAGAAAGCTCGGAAAGGATCTTGAGCTCTTTGACCTGTTCGAAGAGGGTCCGGGATTCCCGTTCTTCCTTCCGAACGGAATGATTGTCAGAAACGAGCTCGAAAACATGTGGCGCGAGGAGCACAGAAAAGCGGGGTATCACGAGATCAAATCCCCGATTATCCTCAACCGGAGCCTTTGGGAGACATCCGGACACTGGTTCCACTACAAAGAGAACATGTATACGACGGTCATCGACGACGAGGATTACGCGATTAAGCCGATGAACTGTCCGGGGGCACTTCTTGTTTACAACAGCAAGCTTCGCAGTTACCGCGATCTTCCCTACCGTATGGGGGAACTGGGGCTGGTTCACAGGCACGAGCTTTCGGGCGCGCTCCACGGGTTGATGCGGGTACGCAACTTTACACAG
>CAZGYK010000113.1:1638-5632 GCA_964530485.1 uncultured Oscillospiraceae bacterium | reverse complement strand
TGGGGTGCTAACATTTTCGAGACCTTTTGCGATACTTTCATTTTACCGAAAACAAATCAGGAGTTCAAAATAGGAAATTTGAGTATATATTCTTATTTCTTAACAAGAAAGAGGAATTCTATGTCTGATTTACTCGTAAACCTTTATAACTTTGACGAGTCATCACCAGAAGAGATGCTTAAAGATAGCGGTATTGCCATAGTAAAAGCTAATATCATCGATAAAGATCGCGTTCTACATTTTGTTAGGATTAATTTTCCTGATGAACCCGGATGGGTTTTTGAATGTGAGTATGCGATGATGAACAATCCAATTTCTTGTTACATAGCCGTTAGAGAAAAAGAAATAGTTGGGTTTTCCTGTTATGATGCAACAGCCAAAGGTTTCTTCGGTCCTTTGGGAATTTCGAGGAGCTTTCAAAAACAGGGGATCGGAACAGCTCTCTTAAAAAAGACGTTGCTCTCAATGAAAGATTTCGGATATGCTTACGCTATTATTGGATGGCCTAGAAAAAAAGCAATCGACTTTTACGTTAAAACTACCAATGCAGTTGTCATTGACGGATGGAATCCGAAAAAAAGCGTATACAGCAACATAATTGAACAAAACTGATGATCTATCCCAATGGAGAGATTAGGTCATCTTACAGATTTGACAGGCAGGATAGAAGTATGGTATGCTACTTTCTAGAAATAAACAGTTGCGCTAAATATAAATTTAGCGCAACTGAGGGAATAGAACAAAGCCTTGATACAAAGGCATCCGAGGTTTTACTATGAATCAACTCTATCAGGATTGTCCAGCAATTATTCGTGAGTTCCTGTTTTACGCCGAAACAATTAAAAACCAATCTCCTCGTACCATCAATGGTTATTTTATTGATCTTAGAACCTTCTTCAGGTTTCTATTGCTAAAACGTGGTTTGGTTCCGTCTGATACTGTCTTTCATGAAATCCAGATTACGGATGTTACTCTGGAACTGATCTCTACGGTTTCTACTATGGACATCTATGAGTATCTTCATTATGTTATGCACAATCTTGGCAATAATCCTGCGACCCGTGCAAGAAAACTGTCCTGTTTAAAATCCTATTTCAGTTATCTTACAACGAAAACAAACAAGCTTTCTGAAAACCCAACTCAGAACATTGAACTCCCATCTACGAAAAAGAGTTTGCCGAAATACCTGACATTGAATGAGAGTTTTGAACTTCTACGCAATGTAGAAGGAACGTTCGCGTCAAGAGATTACTGTATTATCACGTTGTTTTTGAATTGTGGTATGCGTTTAAGTGAACTTGTTGGAATCAACCTAACGGATATTCGCGAAGAAACAATTCGAATCGTTGGAAAAGGTAATAAAGAACGAATGGTGTTCTTAAACCAGGCTTGTCTAGCTGCCATAGATGCTTATTTAGTTGATAGAAATAGTCGTGAATATAAGAATAAAGACTCGGATGCTTTGTTTTTGAACAAAGATGGCGGTCGGCTTAAAGCGCGCCGTGTTCAGCAGATCATTGATCAAAACCTCCAGCGTGCAGGTCTTTCCGGACGCGGATATTCTCCACATAAACTTCGTCATACAGCTGCTACGCTGATGTACCAGCACGGCGAAGCGGATATGTTGGCATTAAAGGAGATTCTCGGACACGAACACGTAACTACAACCGAAATCTATACGCACATCGCGGATTCCCAGCTCAAGAAGGCGATGGACTCCTCTCCCCTCTCAAACGTCAAGCCTCCGAAGCCAAAGAAGAACAGCGGCAAATAGACTGAGTAGTAAGCGAGGAATCGTCAATGAAGATTGGATGTAACTGGTCTCCTCAACTTGAGAAGATATTAACTCTCGATAAAGATCTTGTCGACTATATCAAAATTGGTTATTGGGGCAGCCAGAAGGATAATCTCTCCTATATTCGATCTCTCAAACCAATCCTTGTCCACGGGCTTGGTTTTTCGGAGCATGCCGGTATGTTAAACGCAGATCAGGTCGATTTTTCGCTCGCGAACAGAATCCTTTGCGAATGTAATTCTCCGCATTATGGGTTTCACCTATCAATTGAAAAAAGCATGTCGCTAGCGATATGGCGGATGAGGACATCCATAACCACATGTCACGCCAGGTCCAGATTTTTAAGCAAAACCTTGCTGTTCCGTTGCTTTTAGAAAATGTCCCGGATTCCCCGCAAGACCGAACTCGTTTTGGCCATTATCCATACTTCAACTCTGAACAAATTTCCCGATTGATCCTAGAAAACGATATCGGGTTTCTCTTAGATTTAACCCACGCAAAGATTACTTCTCGTTTTCGCGGATGGGATGTAAGAACATATCTAAGCGAATTACCGCTGTCGCGTATTGCCGAAATCCATGTAAATGGATCTGGTTTTGACTCTGACGGGTTCCCAGCGGATATACATGCGTCAATGGATGAGGAAGATTTCGACTTGCTCGATTGGATTCTCGGAATCACCAATCCCGAGATTATTACGTTAGAATATAGCGGGCTCAATACCGAGCAACCAGAAGAGACCGAGTATCATCTATTCCAGAATCTCAAGCGACTTAACGAATATCGCATATAGTTTTCCCATATAACAAACACCATCGACACTTCACGAAAGCGTAGATGGTGTTTGCTTGTTATAGTTTGGTAAGATTCGACTAATTCAATTTTCTTTCCCGAGCTCGTAAGCTCGGTGGACACAGCTTGAGAATCCTTCTTTTAGGGCATCTTCAAAACCATGTTTTTTCATAGCTTCAAGTGCAGCGACTGTTGTTCCGCCTTTAGAAGAGACCATTTGAATTAATTCATCCGGCGAATAACCAGATTCCTTCAACATTCTTGCGCTGCCAATAAGAGTATCAGAAAACATCTCAAGAGAACTCTCGTAATCGAGTCCTACCTCTTTTGCGGATTTTGCAATAATATCAGCGAATAGATAGATAAATGCAGGGCTGCTTCCGTTTACCGGAATTACCTCATTAAACTTATCCGAAGAAATTTCGTATACTGTTCCTACACATTTGAAGACATTTACAACGAAATCGTAATCAATTTCATTGATGTCGTCCGGTTTAGCGATTGCGGTTGACCCACAGCCGAGCAATAACGGTGTATTAGGCATCACGCGAACGACCGGACAAACGGAATCGGTCAGCTTTTTAATTCTTTCGATAGAAACACCAGCAGCTATTGAAACAAGAACATGGTTTTTAGTTAGCGCTGGAACTATCGACGCAAGCGCCTCGGATATCATCTGTGGCTTGACACAAATAAACAGATATTTTGACTCCGGCGCCATCTGTAAAGCGGTATCGCTTGACATGATCGGATGGCTGAATTTATCGATGTTTTCTCGTATCGGGTCATAGGCAACGACATCCGTTTCGCGAATCAGCCCACTTTTCAATATTCCGCCCGCAATCGCAGAAGCCATATTGCCAAAACCCAAAAAACCGATCTTACCCATGATCTAATTCTCCTATAAAAACGCCTCTTCGTTAGAAGAGGCGTTTCGTTTCATTATTAGTCGTCTACTTCGAGCTTTTCAACTTCCTGAACCGCCCAGCGCTGAATCCGGATTTTGGTTCTGTCTGAACCGGTTTCGATCAGCAATGTCTCGTCTTTAATGCTGACAACGCGACCAATTACGCCACCGATTGTTGTAACTCCGTCTCCGATTTCAATGTTGTTACGCATATCGGCCGTCTGCTTTTCGCGCTTTTTCTGGGGTCTAATCAGGGCAAAGTAGAACACCCCAACCATCGCAACCATCAGAATAATGGTAGTCCACATGCTGCCGCCCTGCGCTCCCTCGGCCGTCAATAAAACAGGCAAAAACTGCATAGAATGTTATCCTCCTAAAAATACATGAACTCATTATACACAACCATTCCGGTTACTGCAAGCCAAATCAAATCCGTTTATCCAAAATGTCCCGATATTTTTTTCGAAACACATCAAAGGTTCCATTATCAATCTCGGTTC
>CAZGYK010000113.1:0-1628 GCA_964530485.1 uncultured Oscillospiraceae bacterium | reverse complement strand
TGATCCGGGACATAAGTTGATTGTAGAAAAATAGATTGTGGATCGCTCCAAACCGCAACGCCAGAACTTCCTCCGCTTTCAACAGATGTCTAAGATAGCTTCTGGAATGATTCTGGCATACTTCACATCCACAAGTTTCGTCAATCGGGCGGTCATCCGTAATATACTTAGCATTGTTGAGGTTTCGAACACCCTCCCAGGTAAAGAAATGGCCATGACGTCCGTTTCGCGTCGGCATGACACAGTCGAACAGGTCAACTCCGCGCGCGACCGCTTCAATAATGTTAACCGGAGTCCCGACTCCCATTAAATAGCGGATCTTATTCTTCGGCATGTGTTCAGATACAGTCGAAATCGTATTATACATTTCTTCGTGCGTTTCCCCTACCGCGAGTCCACCAATTGCATATCCGTCAAGTTCCATGTCGACAATTTGTTTCATGTGATCGATGCGAATATCTTCAAAACAGGCTCCTTGATTGATTCCGAAAAGGAGCTGATCTCGATTTAATGTGTTGTCTAATATATTTAGCCGTTTCATCTCAGCCTTGCAGCGGGAGAGCCAGCAAACAGTCCTGTCACAGGACTCTTTCGTGTAACGATATTCGGCGGGAATTGCAATACATTCGTCAAATGCCATTGCGATAGAGCTTCCGAGGTTCGACTGTATCTGCATGCTTTCTTCCGGACCGATAAAAATCCGTTTTCCATCGACATGTGACGCAAAACCAACCCCTCTTTCCTCAATCTTTCGCAAAGAAGCGAGCGAAAAAATCTGGAAACCGCCGCTGTCGGTCAGCGTTGGATGCTTCCAGCCTGTGAAACCCTTCAGTCCGCCCATCGTCTTAATGACGTCGTCTCCCGGCCGCAAATGTAGATGGTAGGTATTGCAAAGCATCACCTGGCAATTGATCGATTCCAGATCAAAGGCTGATAGCCCACCCTTTATAGCACCGGCGGTAGCGACATTCATAAATGCCGGCGTCTCAAACGTGCCATGTGCTGTTGAAAACCGGCCCCGGCGCGCTCCGCTATTTTCCGAGATAAGTTGGTACATAGTAACTCCGTTCCGCAATTGTTCTCAATATCTTTTTCAGTTAAATCATGAAATGAACATCGCATCACCAAAGCTATAAAAGCGATATCCCTTTTTTACAGCTTGATTGTAAGCGTTCATCGTGTTTTCAAGTCCGGCAAAAGCCGAGACAAGCATAATTAGCGTACTCTCGGGAAGGTGAAAATTTGTTATCAGGCCATTAACTACCTTGAAATCATACCTAGGATAGATAAAAATATCTGTTGATTCACTGCAAGCCTCGATCTTATTATGATTCTTATAAGCTGCTTCCAATGTCCGGCATGATGTTGTTCCTACCGCAATTACTCTGCCGCCATTGCTCTGCGTTTGGTTGATCAGATCAGCAGTCTCATTCGATATCGAATAATACTCTTGGTGCATCAGATGATCCTCGATCTCATCTTCTTTTACCGGTCGAAATGTACCGAGTCCTACGTGAAGCGTCACCTCAGCAAACCGAACCCCTTTTTGAATCAGTTTTTCCATCAATTCATTCGTAAAGTGAAACCCTGCCGTTGGTGCCGCCGCCGAACCAGGATGCGTCGCGTAT
>CAZGYK010000112.1:0-5634 GCA_964530485.1 uncultured Oscillospiraceae bacterium | reverse complement strand
AGGTAACTATGAACAAACGAATCGAACAACTCCGCAAGGAAATGCAAAAATCAGATCTGAGCGGCATGCTGGTTTCCCCTTCGGAAGACCTGACCTTCCTTGTCGGGTTTTCGCCGATGCAATGCAAGCGTTTCCAGGGACTTTTTGTGACCGAATCCGACCTGTTTTATGTCTGTAACCGACTCTATACTGACGAGATCGAGCATCTCTCAAATGGTCGGTTCCCCGTCTACAGCTGGTTTGACGGAGAGTCGATGACCGAGGTTGTAAAATCTGCTCTTATCTCCCACAATCTTCTCGGGAAACGAATCGGCGTCAACGCTTCTGCCCAAGCATTTAACGTGCTTGAAATCGCACTTGCTACCAAAACCGCCTTTCTCAACGCAAACCCCGTGCTGGAGGAAGCCCGTATCATCAAGACGCCCGAAGAAATTTCGGCATTAAAAAAGGCCGCCGAAATCGCCGACCGCGCATTCGAATCCGTTCTTTCGTTTGTCCGGGTGGGCATGACCGAGCTGGACGTGAAACTGTTTTTGAAAAAGAAGATGGAAGAGTTTGGCGGAGAAAACTGTTCCGGCGGAATTGTAGCAACCGGACCAAACTCCAGCTATCCTCATTACCACGATACAGGCCGAACGATCCTCGAAAAAGATGTTCTCCTTCTTGATTACGGTTGTAGTTACCAGAATATGCTTTCGGATATGACCCGAACGCTCTTTGTCGGAGAGGCTACTGAAGAGCAAAAAAAAGTATATGATATTGTTCTTCGCGCGAATCTCGCCGGAGAATCAGCCGCGGTAAACGACGCATATATTCCCGACGTCGACGAAGCCGCACGGAGTATTATCGAAACCGAAGGATATGGCAAAGATTTTATTACCCGGTTAGGACACGGCATCGGCTACTTTATCCATGAAGCGCCGGATATCAAAAAAAGCAATCGGCGAAACCTTCTTCCCAATATGGCTTTTTCGATTGAACCCGGAATCTATCTCGCCGGCCGTTTTGGCGTCCGGATCGAAGACATCGTCATAACAACCGATTCTGGAAATGAAATTCTCAACAAGTCCACCAAAGAACTACTTGTTCTTTGCTCGTAATCTCGTTCTCATAAAAGAAGGATGCCTGCAGTTTTGCAGGCATCCTTCTTTTATTTCCATCTTTACAAATCGTTTAAATCAGGCTCTCCTGCTATAAACTCCGATTGAAGCCCAAGACCCTCGAAATATTCGCACATCTTCATCGGTGCATATTTTTCCGACGAATAATGCGTTCCCCCGAGTAGATTGATCCGGTTTTCCTGTTCCTGATGATGAACTTCTTTTGAAAATTGATTGTTTACGGTCACCCCGGTAATCAGTACGCGAATATCATTTGAGAGCATCTCCTCAACAACAAATGTATCGTTTCCGCCGCCAACGCATACCGCTACCCGTCCGTTTTCAATTGTTTCATCCCCGTACCGGTATAAACTCGTTTGATGACCGACTGCTTTAGAATATAGCGCCTTCAGTTCATCGACCGTTTTGCAATCGGTTCTTCCAATAATTCCGCACATCGCCCCACAGGAAAGAAACGCCGGCTTTTCAATTTCGATTCCAAGGACCTTGGCAAAAGTTTTGCCGGTCGAGTACTCACTATAATGGTCCAGCGGATGATGCAGAACGTAAAGGGATATCTTACGCTCTCTCAGAACTTCCAAATACTTCGGCTCTACCCCATAGGTTCCGTTTCGATTCTTGATATCCCAACCAACCGGGTGGTGGGAAAAGAGAAGCGCGTTCTTCGCGTCTTCCTCAATAAGCTTCACAAGAGCCTGCTCCGAAAGGAAGACAGTCGTATAGACCGTTTCAATTCGATCAGAAAAGTCACACATCAGACCCATTCCGGTTTTCTGAAAACTGTCGGTCAAAAACGGAGTCAGATTCGGCATTTTCGCCGTCCAGTCGTAATCCGTGATCCCTTCTTTGATAAAATCGCTGTCCAGTCTCTTGTAAAGCTCGGATGCCAGCATTTTTCTACCTACCTCTTTAACGGCTTTCCGTCCTTTTTAATCGACCATCCAAAATGGCCGATATAATCGCCTTGTCCATAGTATTCGCCATGAATATAGGATAGAATTCCCGCGTGTTCGAGCGCAAGACGGTTGTTTTCCTCAAGATAGGCTTCATCTACCGAAACCGCTACGATGTCGGCGAGGAACATATCGTGGCTGCCGAGGTTCATGACTTCAAACACTTTACATTCAAGCGATACCGGCGCTTCAGCAATCGAAGGGCAGTCCACTTCGAACGATTTTTGGGCGGTAATGTTGCATGCGGCGAATTTATCTTCATCCCGTCCGGATTTAACGCCGCAGTAGTCGGCGGCATATTTTAGTTTTTCATTGGTCACGTTGATAACGAAGACGCCGCTTTCTTTAATAAGTCCGTGGGAGTACCGAGCCGGAGTAATCGAAACATAAGTCCTCGGTGGGGTGGAGCAGACGATCCCCGTCCACGCCGCCGTCATCGCATTCGGTCGCTCCATCGTTCCACAGGATATCAGAGCCGCCGGCAGCGGCGAAAGCATCGTTCCCGGTTTCCATTGAATTTTAGCCATAATTGCTCTCCTTGTTTTTTCTTATTATATAATAAATCTTCCCGAAAGCGAACCCATTGTTTCTCCTATCCCAACAAAACCAATACGATTCATTTCCGATAAACAGTATCGAAAGCACCGGTCTCGGCTGAACGCCATGAAATGCTATCCATTTAAGAGAACAGCCGGAACAGTTGTCAAGGCTCCATTAGTTTGTTATTCTGTTTCAAAAACTGATATCTCTTTCCGGCTATTGACAAATAAGTTATGTAATATCCTCCAAAATGGAGGATTGATTTATAGCGATTCTACCGTTGTATCCTTCCGGTATCTTCCTTATACTTAAATCAAAGATTAACGAAACGAGGTACTGTTATGGGAATTCTATCTCTTCCAAAGGACGAAGCCCTAATCCGCAGCATCCTTCCGAAAATCGACTACTCTAACGCTCTGACGCCCGACTGTTCGAATGAGCTGCTCGCAAAAACCTGCGACCAGGCGCTCAAATACGGCTTCGCCGCCGTCGCAGTCTACCCGACATCGATTCCCTACGTAATCAGCCGCGTGAAAGGTTCTTCGACCCATGCCCAGATCGCGACTGGATTCCCTTGCGGCAATCATCTGACCGAGACGAAACTGTTCGAGGCGAAACTCGCGCTCGACGCAGGTGTTGATGAAGTCGACATGGTTATCAGTATCCAGCGGTTCTTGAACGGTGACTATAATTATGTTGAAGATGAGATCCGCCAAATGGTAGAACTCGCCGCAAAATACAACGTCGGTGTCAAAGTCATTATCGAAGTCGGATTCCTCAAAAACGACGAAATGAAAATCAAGGCCGGATCGCTTGCCGTTGCAGGCGGAGCGGAATTTATCAAAATCGGAACCGGCTGGTGGGGGCGCGCCAACGCACACGACGTCGCTCTTTTGGTCGAACATTTTGGAGACAAAGCCAAAATCAAGGCGAGCAGCGGAATCCTTTCCTTGGAGGATATGGTCAACTATATCAATATCGGCGCAAGCCGCTGCGCTGGACGAATCGAAATCGTCAATCAGCTTGAAGCGATGGGTTTCCAGCCGTAATACACAATCCTAGAAGGCATTCAGCGTATTGATTTGGTTTACGACTAAAAAAGGGAGGGTTTCTACCCTCCCTTTTTCGCTCTTTATTTGCCAAGATCCCGCCTATAAATAATTGAAGCTCCTTTGCATTCGATTCTTCTAAAGCATTCAACATCTTTCGGGAAATGACTCTGGCTGTTGTTATACGACGGGGAATCGATCTCTTTCTTTCCCTCATCCTTACCTGAAAGAACCAGATCCGCCGCCTCAATATAGGCTTCGATATAATCCTTTGTAATTGGGGTACCGTTGTGCGCCGGACAGATGATATCAAACCGGCTTTCCATCTTTTGAAGCTTTTTCATGTTTTCCCGATGGGTTCCAACTGTTCCGACTGGGCGTTTTTCCTTGATAAGCCCTTCCGCAAGGAGCCTGTCGTCAAACGATCCAAGAAGCAAAACCTGCGCGCTCTCAAGCTCGTCTCCGGTAAAGAGCAACCGGTTATCGATATCTAAAATCGCGATACTTCCCGGACTATGCGCCGGAATCTCGATAATTTCGAGGCGTCTTTCGCCGAGGTCGATGACATCGCCCTCAACAAGCGTCCTTACGATCGTATAATCGAGCGGATAGTCTAGAGGATTTCCGAAACAAACCTTCGCTGCCGGAACCGAATCCGGATGCATCATGACTTCACTGAAAAAACCGTTCCCGCCGGTATGATCGAAATGACCATGGGTATTGATGACCTTGTTGACCGGAAGATCGGTTAATGTCGAGACGAATTCTTTGAGATTTCTCCTGCTCATGCCGGTATCGATCATCAATCCTTCGTTTTCGCCAAGAAGCAAATAAGAGTCGCAGCCCTCTCCGGTGATTACATAGCTGTTTTCAAAAAACCGCCGCGCCGTAAACCTGCGGTCCAGCTGTTCATTTCCCATTCTATTGTCTCCTTTGTTTTTTTTCTATAATATCATATAACGGCAAAAATTAAATACCTCGTATTTACGTATAGTATGCCAAATAAAAAAGCCGGGGTTAGCCCCGGCTTGATCTCTTATACGGTATATACCGATATTCGCTCACAGATATGCTCTCCGTTCTCCGCCTCATCCAACATCGCCACCGCCATGTCGGCATATCCGATCTCGCTCTTGCCTTTCATGTTTCGAGGAACCGTCTCGCCTCCAAGGCGATAGATTCCGCTCCGTTCCTCGTTGGGTTTGAAATCCGGAGCCGGGCTGAAATAGGTCCATTTCACCTCTTCCCGCGCTCTTAGCATATCGTATGCCTCGCACATCGCGCTAACGATTGGATAAGCTCCCTTCGGAAAATCCGGCAGGTCGATGATGCGCGTTGTAAGATCTTCATCAAGATAAAGATTCCCGGCGGTTCCAGAAACCAGAAGACGAATCTCTTTCCCTTCGAGAATGTCCGCAAGATGCATCAACGACGAAATATGCTGCCCGACGTTTCCGAGCTCCCATACACCAAATGCGTTTAAAATAACGTCCTGATCCCAAATATCATTAAACACCAGATCATGGACATCGCCTTCAATCACACGAACCGACGGATCGGGTACAATATAGACGTCTCTTACAATTGCGGTCATTTCATGTCCGCGATTGATGCCTTCTTTCATCAGAAGACTTCCCATTCTGCCCGCCGCCCCAACGACAGCTATTCTCATTTTTTGTCACCCTCAATAATGACTTCTCTTTATCCAAATCCCCGAATTTGGCTTTATCTTACGAAAGAAATTTCAGTTTGTAAAGCGGTATCTTTTGGAAAAATCGATTTGCGAGCTACCGGTCTGGCAGCTCGCATTCTCGTTAAAAACTATATCGACCTGTTTTGTAAAATCTTTACAGTTGACCTGAAAAATGGTCAATTATTTGAATTCCGCCTGGTAAATATCCATTGGTTCTGCCGTTTTAGTATAAACAAGTTCGATTCGGTCGCCGACGCTGACAATAACCGCTCGGTCAT
>CAZGYK010000111.1:0-5645 GCA_964530485.1 uncultured Oscillospiraceae bacterium | reverse complement strand
AAAACCAACAGCGGGGTGGCTACGACTGAAGCGGAGCAGGCTGCGGAACGCGCGCCGGGTTGGTTGTAAAGAGGTCGTCTCCGACGATCTGAATGTCGGTTTTGGCTGTCAGGATTGCGGTACCTTCGTAGTCGTCCTCAAAGAGGGGATCTTCGAAGTCAATAAACGGATAATTCTTCGCCATGTTTACGAGGAACTCGATCTGAGCGTCGCGGTCGCGCTTCTCAGCGTTGAAGAGTCCTTCATAGATTCCGGTTTTATGATCATAGTAGGAGTCGGAGGCGACGTCGACCTGCATGCCGACTTTGCCTTCGTAACCGCATTTTACGATTGTCTCGGTTGCGAGCTTCCAAATGTCTTCGTCCGATTTGATCGAGCCAAACGGAAGATCAACAAATCCCATCATGGTATCCATGATTCCGAATTTATCGCGAACGAGTTTTCCCCAAGCATAGTTGAGTTCCCAAAGCGCATAGGACGCTTCTTCAAAGGTCGGGAAATCGTATGCAAGGAAGGAATGGGAAGGCTTATTGGTTCTCGGTCCTTCGTTATAACGGCGCTTGCCGTTGAAGAAACCAACGCCGGCTACCGGAAGGGTTACCGCGCGGGAACCGCCGATATGGCGATAAAGAGGAATTCCAAGCGCTGCTGCGCCGGCTTTCAGCGTTGCGGCTGATACCGCTGCTGTGGCGTTTCCGCCGAGAACGTCTTTTCCGATTTCAAGCATCGCCTGGTCAATCGACTGCTGGTCCGCCGCATCAAGACCAATAATCGCCGGAGCAATTTTCTCATCAATCGCCGCCGCTGCTTTTGTTGTTCCAAGTCCGGCAAATTTCTTTCCGCCGTCATATGCAAACGCGATTTCGTGGGTACCTACCGAAATACCGGCTGTACAGATGGCTACGCCAACTGCGCCATTTTCGGTCTCGATACGCGCCTCGACACCCGGATGTCCACGATCGGAATAAACTTGACGGCCTGTTACTTTTACAATTCTTGTGCCTTTCATTACGCAACTCCTCCTAATATTTGTGATATCCGTTATCTATTATAGCCTCAGCATGAAACAAGCGCAAATTTTTTCACCGGGATTCAAAATCTTCGGTAACTTCAACAAAATAGAGCCATGCGCTCTTTCGTTTCATATCCAAGATTTTCGAAAATCATTTCTGCTCTTCGAAATTCGCAAGTGAAAAGCCGCCGGCTCTGCCCGCGGCTTTTTCGTTTCATATTTTTACTCAATCAGTAACGTCGCATCAGTTCATAAATCCGGGAAATAAAAACGTCTCGGTCAATCGTTTTGACAAGAAAAGCGTTGTGTTCAAACTGCTTGTCGCTGTAGCAATCGGTGACGGTCTTTCCCCTTGCGTATTCCCCCGAAGTCTCGACTCCGATAAAGCAGTCTTCAAATTCAAAATAGCTGCTGTCCTCCGCGAAAAGAACCGCACAGGGATCGTGTAGAGGAACGCCAAGTCCGCCGGAATAGAAGCTGACGACATCTGCGTTTCGCCCGGTGATCTCCGCAAAAAACTCTGCCGCCTTTGTTCCTAAACCCCGAACGGTTTCAATTTCTTCCGGTGTAATATAACTCTGATGGGTCACATCAAGCGGACACATATAAACCGGAATCCCGCTCTCAAACACGCGTTTGCCCGCTTCCGGATCGACAAAAATGTTGAACTCCGCCGCGGGAGTAGTGTTCCCCGCTAGAATTGCGCCGCCCATAATGACGATTCGTTTGATCATGTCCGGAAGATCCGGATATTTCATGAGCGCTGTCGCAATATTGGTAAGCGGCCCAATCGCGATGATTTCAAGCGCTCCCTGAAGCTCCTTCGCGATATCATAAATTAAATCCCAGGCCGGCCGGGGATCGAAATCCCGGTTGGCCTTCGGGAGAGTCAACCCGTGTATCCCGCCTTTTCCGTGAATCTCCTCTGCCGTCTGCAACCGGCAAAGAAGTGGTTTTTCCGCTCCCTTTGCTACCGGAATATCCCATTCAATAGAAGAAAGAAGTTGAAGCGCGTTGCTCGAAGTAAACGAGAGTTCTACATTGCCGGCTACGGTCGTAACCGCCTTGACATCGAGCTTTTCGCTCTGCCTTGCAAGCAAAAGGGCCGCAACGTCGTCCGCGCCGGGATCACAGTCGATGATGACAGGTATTCTATCCATTGTCTCTCCCTCCCCGGTAATGTGATACGGCGTCTACAATCATATCGATATAAGCTTCGCGGTCAATATCCATAATTGCGCGGACATTTGGGGGACGCTTTGTTTTATTGTAAAAATCTCCGATCGTTGCTCCCCGGCTAAATTCTCCGCCGGTTTCAACCTGAACAAATACGTCCTTCGTCGTAAGAATCTCGGGGTTCACAAGCGCAACAATCGCAACCGGATCATGTACCGGAGCGCCGGGATACCCAAGTTTCAGATGGAACTGGTAAAAAAACTCAAGCCAATCGGCAACAATCTGGCCTACTTTATTTCCAACAGCGCGCACCCGTTCAAAATCTTTCGGCGTTACATACGCGCGCTCTGTGACGTCAAGTCCAGCCATCGTAATCGGAATTCCACTTTCAAAGACTAGCTTAGCCGCCTCAGGGTCACAAAGAATGTTATATTCGGCCGCCGGAGTCCAGTTTCCGTAGAGCATTCCCCCGCCCATCATCGAGATTCGAAGGATCTTCTCTTTGAGCTCGGGATAGGCAAGAAGAAGCATCGCAACGTCTGTCAGAGGTCCCGTTGGAACAATCGTGATCTTCTCGTTGCTCTCGCGCAAAACCTTCGCCATCAGTTCAACGCCTGAAAGCGGTTGAAGCTCTACTTCATGATCCGGCATCTTCGGCCCGTCCAACCCCGATTCACCATGGACAGACGGTGAATCAAAGAACGGTCCGATAAGCGGGCGTGTGGCGCCGCGCGCCAGCGGTACATCATGAACCCCTAAAAGCGTCATGATCTGAAGCATATTTTTCGTGGTTTTGTGAATGGCGACGTTCCCCGAAACCGAGATGACTGCGCGGATATCCAGTTCCGGTCGCGCAAACGCCATGACCCAGGCTATGGCATCGTCATGCCCTGGATCTCCGTCGAGAATAATCGGAATCTGATTCATGACTTTACCCCGCTGTCTTTCAGTTTTGCCATATTGTGTTTCTTGATCCGCTTTACTTTGCGGATGGTACTCGCCGCATAAAGCGAAAGTCCGATAATTGTGATAACGTATGGAATCGTCGCGACAAGCTGTGACGGAAGCCCGGTTCCTTCCATATTGTTCTTAAGCGCATCCGCCGTTCCGAACAGCAGCGAGGACAACATCGTTCCAAGCGGTTCCCCGCGCCCCATCGCCTGCGCCGCCAAGGCGATAAATCCTCGCCCAGCGACCATGTTTGTGTTAAAGCCAAGGGAATAGTATAGCGACATATACGCGCCGCCAAGCCCTGCTAAAACGCCGGAAATCCCGAGCGCAATGTAGCTGATCTTATTGACGCTGACCCCAACCGAGTCCGCCGCCGACCTGTTTTCGCCTACCGCGCGGATCTTGAGTCCGAGCGGGGTTTTGTAGAATAGGATGAAAATGAGGATCACTGCTAAAAACGCGATATAGGTCAAAGCGGAATGTCCGGAAAGGATATCTCCGACTATGGGAATGTCCTTAACGAGAGGAATATCCAGTTTCGGAAGCATCTTAGACGGAATCGCCGCTGAGTTTCCTTTTTCTCCGGTAAAGAGAAAGAGGAAAAATGTTGTACCGCCCCCGCCGATCATGTTTACGGCAATTCCGGTGAGGATGATGTCCGTCCCAAGTTTCAGATAGAAAAAGCCCATCATCAGAGCAACAAGCATTCCGACAACCCCGGAAAGCGCCGAAATCATCATGATTCCTTCAAGACCGATATTCGCAACGCCTGCCCGCTCGGAAACCGCGGAGGCAAGGGACGCAAACAGAATCGGTGCGGTGATCCGGATAATGGAATAGAAGAAGGTAACCTTTAAGACACTGTCAAGAATTTGGCTCAACATTACGCGTTCACCTCCTCTTGACTTAATTCTTCGCTCCGCTGCTTCTCACTGATTTCCTCCATCGCGCCCTTGACAATTATCTTCTGCCTGTAGCGCGCAAGGAAGTATTCCGCAGCGAAGAAGAGGAAAATAACCGCTTGAATCACTTCAATTAGTTCCGCCGGAACATCCGAATAAACCGACATCTGGACACATCCACGGTAAAGGTAGGCCAGGAAAAACGCCGCCAGCGGAATAAACGCTGGATTGTTCTTAGTAAGAATCGCAAGCGTGACGCCGTTCCATCCGTACCCCGGAAGGGAGCGCCATTTGTAGCGGTCGTAATACCCGAGAACCTCGACCGATCCGCCCATCCCTGCGAGCATTCCGCCAATTACCTGGCAAAGAACGATAATTCCCGCTACTTTCATGCCGGAATAGAGCGAAAACTTCGGGTTAATACCAACCATTCGGATGGAATATCCCCATTTGGTCCGATAGAGGAATATCGTAACGATAACGACCATAATGAGTCCAATGATGAGTCCGTAGCTTGTGCTGCTCTTTGGGAACATCTTCGGAATCATCGCCGACTGCTGAAATTTGTATGATACAGTTGCCCCTTGGGTTCGGTCGGCAAAATAGTAACTTAAAAAGTATGTCGTGACATACATGATGATATAGTTGAGCATCAGCGATGAAACCATGACGTTCGCACCAAGCCAGGTATTGAGCAGCGCTGGAACCAACATCACAATACCGGACGCAATCATCCCCATCAGGATGCAAACCGTAATATGAAGAACCGGCGGAAGCTCTAGATAAATCGCCCCGAGAGCCGCTACGAACCCGCCTAGCATAACCGCGCCTTCGGCGGCAAGGTTAAACTGGTTTGCCTGGAACATAACGCAGATCGCAAGACCTGAGAAAATATAGGGAATCATTCGTTCTAGAATGCCATAGATTTGTCTGAGCTCGGTTATCGGGCTGATCAAGAGGTAGTAAAGCGCCTTGCCCGGTTCCTTCGACGTAAAAAAGATCAAAACCGCCGCAACAGCAATCGCGACAAGGATCGCGGCAAAACCTCTTACTGCGCCAAAAACAATCTCTCTACGACTACGCATGGATAACCCTCCTTATCTCCTCGTCATTCTGGCGCTTTAATCCAAGCATATATTCCCCCATCTCAAGATCGGTAAGGGTAGAGGTATCCTCAAAATATGCGACAATTTCGCCGCCGTACATGACGACCAAACTGTCAGACAGTTCCATGATCTCGTTGAGATCGGCGGATACAAGAAGAACAGCCGCCCCTTCTCTGCTGAGTTCTATCATACGCTTTCGAATAAATTCCGTTGCCCCTACGTCAATACCGCGGGTCGGCTGGTCGGCAATAATCAGTTCCGGCCGGCTGGAAAACTCGCGCGCAACAACAACTTTTTGAATATTTCCGCCCGACAACATCCGAACTTTCTGTTTCGGCGAACGGGCTAGCACGCGATAGTCGTTGATGAGAGTGCTGCTCTCCTTGCGGATCGCCTTCATATCAAACAAAGGACCGCGGTTAAACGCCTTATCCTGATACCGATCGGAAATCAGGTTGTCTTCAATGCTTGCGTCAGCCGCAACCCCGAATGTCATCC